>JBKPDM010000107.1:0-7455 GCA_046727895.1 Pseudomonadota bacterium
ACTACGAAGAGGGCGGCGAGGCTTGCATCCTGCACGGCGATCCGGCCTCGGAGGCCTACCTGCACGAGATCCCGGGCTCGCTGCCGCTCGCAGGCGAGCGCAATCTCAACGTCGAGTCGATCTACGAATACGGTGCGCGGGCCGGTTTCTGGCGGATTCTGCGGCTGTTCCAGGAGCGCAGCCTGGTGCTCACCGTGTACGCCGTGGGCATGGCCCTGGAGCGCAATCCGGCGGCGGCGCGGGCGATGGTCGAGGCCGGCTTCGAGGTCGCGAGCCACGGCTGGCGCTGGATCGACTACCAGAACGTCCCCGAGGCGGAGGAACGCGCGCATGTGAAGCGGGCGATCGAGGCGATCGAACGCGCCACCGGCAGCCGCCCGGTCGGCTGGTACACCGGCCGGAACAGCCCGAACACGCGCCGGCTGGTGGTCGAAGAGGGCGGCTTCCTTTACGATTCCGACTCCTACGCCGACGATCTGCCCTACTGGGTCGAGCTCGGCGGCCGGCCGCATCTGATCATCCCGTACACGCTCGACAATAACGACATGAAATTCGCGATCAACAACGGCTTCAATCACGGCGACGAATTCTTCCAATACTTGCGCGACGCCTTCGATGTCCTGTACGAGGAGGGCGCCCGGCAGCCGAAGATGATGTCGGTCGGCCTGCACTGCCGCCTCGCCGGCCGGCCCGGGCGGGCCGCGGCGCTGACCCGCTTTCTCGACTACGCCCGCAGCCACGACCACGTCTGGATCACGACCCGCGCCGCGATCGCCGAGCACTGGCGAAGCCGCCATCCGTACCAGGCGACCAGCCGGGCGGCCGCCGCCGCGACCGCGGCCCCATCCCGCGCGCGAAAGGCCTGAGCCGGCAGGCCACGCGGCACCGAACTCGCGCGCCCGGTCTCAGTTGACCGCGACCGAGGTCGCCCCCGCGCCCCGCGGCGGCAGAGGCGCGATGGTCGAGACGACCCGCTCGAAGTCAGCGGCTTTGTCGCCCTGCTGCAGATAGTAGTAGTGCTGGTCGCGGAACTGGCGCGCCGCCGGTCCCAGCTCCGCCCGCGCCACCTCCGGATCGCAGCCGCCGATCCGCAGGCAAAGCCCGAGGCGCACGAAGAAGCCCCGCACGGTCTCGATGTCCGGCCCCAGGTGACGCTCCTCGATCGTCTCGAGGACGAAGTCGCGATAGTCGCGCAGCGCCGCGCCGTACTCGGCGCCCGAGGCGTGCGCGACCCGCTGGAGGAGCGCGCTCTCCCGGCTCTGCTCGGCCTGCCACGCGGCGCTCAGGCGCCGCCAGGCGTCGCCCACCGGCGGCTCGTCGAACTCCGCCAGATAGCGCGCCGTCTCGGCGTGCTGCAGATCGGCCTTGAAGCTCATGTACTCGCCGACCGCCCAGAGCCCGACGCAGAGCAGGAGCAGAACGCCGAGCACCGACCCCAGCTGCGCGAGGACGGCGTCACGGCGGCGCCGCCAGAAGCCGGCGAGGTCGAGCTGCGGCGCCGACATCGGCGCGAACCGCAGCAGGCGCCGGGCGTGGCTCTGCGGTTCCATCATGACACCCTCCGCTACTTGCAGAACGGCAGGTTCGGCGCGCTCACGCAGGGGTCCGGCATCCGCGCATGGCTCGCAGGTGCTGGCGCCGACTGCGCCGACGCCAAGCTCGACGCCACGGCGAGCAGGAGCAGGATCGCGAGCGCGAGAACCATGATCGGCGAGGCCCCAAGCAGGCCGGGCCGAAGGTTGCGCTGCCAGACATGGTGCACGGTCGAGATCTCCTCGTTGCGAACCCCTCATGGTCCGATCCCTCTTCAGGGTGGTCGATCACAGCGCCCATGGCTGTGAACTGCTTCACTCCTTCGGGATAGTTTTCGGAAAATTTTCGCGGCCGCCGCGAAAGAATCGTACCGACCTGGTGGCCCGGCCTACGCAACCGAAGCGATGGCAGACAGCTTCAGGTGGAAGCCAGACCCTCAGCCCGGCTCGCCGAGCTCGGCCTGGAGCTTCTTCACCTCCTCATCGCGACGATGGTAGCCTGTCTCTTGTACCAGCGCCGCGGCGCGGGCGACATGGTCGCGGGCTGCGTCGGGCTTATCCTCGGCGAGCGCGAGCCGGGCCAGCTCCAGATGCGCGTCGCACTCATGCAGCCGCATGCCGGAGCGCTTGGCGATGCGCATCACCTCGTCCAGATCCCGACGGGCGCGGTCGAACTTGCCCGCGACGCGGAAGTACGCCGTCCGTGCCAGCAGACCGCGGGGAAGATATGTGATGTCACCCGCCTTGCGCAGGCCGTCGATCGCTTGGTTCAGCTGCGCTTTCGCCTCGGCGAGATGGCCCCTCCCGTCGGCCTCATAGGCCACAAGCTCGGCCCGGCCGAGCGAGAGGTGGTCGAGGGCAACGGGAAGCAGTCCCCAGTCACCTTTCGTGGCCCATTGGAGTGTCTGCGCGGCTCTCTCGCGGACCTCGGTATGGTGGCCGAGGTCGAGCAACAGATCGCAGTACCGATAGCCGTGGAGCGTATAGAGTCGCGGGTGTTCGGGCTGTCGTTTTGCCTGCAGCCCCTCGGCCTCTTTTAGCAGCGCTTGCGCCCGCCCGCTTGGTGGAGCGCATCAGCCAAATCCGCCCGCCTAGCCAGGCATTGAAAACCATCACCGCTGTGATCGGCGTAGCCGACGGCTTCGTTGGCGGCGGTGATGGCTCCGGTCACGTCGCCGAGCGTCAGCTGCAGCTCGATCAAGTTGCCGGCCAGGATCGCGGCCTCTCCCCAATCCTCCGTGGCAATAAGAAGGTCGAATGACACCCGCATCGGCCGAACTGCGTCATTGAGCTTCCCGAGGGCGCGCAGGTCAACACCGGCCTGATTCAGGACGAACGTCTGGTCCGCTGTGGTGATCGATTCGACCGGCTTTGCCCACGGCGGGTCGAAGAAGCCGGCGAGTGCCGCCAGATCGGCGCCGGACGCGCCAAGCTTCTTGATCACGTAGTGCTGACCCCGGGAGATCCGTCGCCAGTAGACCTTGTCCAACGCTGCCTGATGCCGGCCAGCCTGGCAGCCGTGGAACACGGCCTGGAACAAGGGCGCCAGCTCTTTCAGGGTGTCGGGCTGGTGCTTCTCCGGCAACGCCTTGAAGTATTCATACAGCCGTTCGTGGCCCGCGCGCCAAGCCTCCCGGTTCTCCTCCCGCAGCTCCGCCCCGAAATGCTCCCGCACCAGCGGATGCGCATCCATATCGTCTTGGGCGTTGTGGCCGTTCGGCGCAATCAAGCCAACCTCCCGGAGCCTTTCGAGCAGCCGCAGCCAGTTGGCTTCGTCCAGCCTCGACAAATGATCCGTCAGACCGGCGATCGGCGGTGGCTCACGGAGTGCGGCGATCGCTCCGGCGCCGGCGGGGCGGTCGAACAGGCCGAGCAGCCGCAGCACCTCGACCTCGGCGCTGTCCTCGCCGAACCGCTCGGCGAAGGCTGCCATCACACGCCGCGGATGGCGGCCCTGCTCTTCCGGAATCTTCAGGTCCGGGATCTCGTAAGCCCTGGCGATCGGATGGCCGGGAATCGCGCGCAGGAAGTTGGCGAGCAGGCTGATCGCGAGCGCGTGGTTGCCGAACGTCGCGCTCGCCTGCTCCAGTTCGGTGTCGGTGCCGCGCACGCCCTTGACCCGGAGCAGCGCCCGGCCCGCTTCCGGCGAAATCTGCTCCAGATCGCACGCGATCGTAGACTCGGCAAAATCCGCCAGCTCCCTGACCGCCTCGCGGGTGGTGATCAGGCAGAGCCCCGCGTTGTCTCGGGCGAGCTCCTCGATCAGGCGCTGGAGCGCCGGGTCCTTGATACCCTGATAGGGGTCCTGGAGCGGCTCCAGCCCGTCCAGCACCAGGAGCGCCTTGTCCTTGCGCACCAGCTCGGCGAGCCGCTCGCCCTTGCCATAAGGCGAGCCCTCGGTCGGGTCCGGATCGCCGAAAAAGTGGAGTGCGTGGTCGATGAACGGGTCGGCCGAGGATGCCCGCTCGCCGGTGCCCTGGCTGTAGAACGACCAGCCGAGCACGCGCCCGGCGCCTCGCCAGTTGTCCGCCCTCAGGGCCTCCAGCCACTTGCTGACCAGCGTCGATTTGCCGACACCGCCCCAGGCGACCAGGCTCAGGACGTTCGTCTTGTCCGCCTCCCACGCCTCGTCGAGCAGTGCCAGCTCCGCCTGCCGCCCGAACAGCTCCGCCCCGGTCACAGGCAACCGCTCGATGTCGATGCGGTCGTCGGGGAGTATGGAACCTCGCTCTCGCGCGTCATACGGCGCCCCGCCATCGTAGAAGACCCGCAGTCGCTTCGGTCGCGAAAGCGCCTTCGTCGGCAAGCTGTCGAAAACGTACCCGGCGAGCTCGGCAAACGGTGTGTCCCAATCGTCCTTGAAGTCGTGCGCGACTGACTTGCCGTCGCGCGGCAGCATCTGAAGCGCCTTCAGCCAGCTCAGGGTCTGCCAGGCGCAGGGCCTGAGCAGCAGGAGGAACAGGTGCATTCCCTCCTCCTTGCGGCGCCGGAGGAGGTAGGGGATCTCTTCCTTGGTGCAGAATTCGGAGGCAAGATAGTCGGCCGAGATCAAGCAGACGGCGATCGATGCCCGGGTCATGACCGCCTTGATCTCGTCGTACCATTCGGCGGTCGGCTCGATCTGCCGGTCATCCCAGATGAGGATCCGGTCGTCGCGCTCGAGAAGGGCGAGATGCGGCCGCAGGCGGTCTTTCCAGACCTCGTCCTTGTGGCTGTAGCTGACGAAGACCAGCGGGAAGTCAGCTGACGGCGGGGCGGTTGCGGTGGCCATGGCGGTGCGGAATGGGCTGCGCCTCGAAATTGGTCGGGAGGTGAGCAAGCCACAACTCGGGATTGGCGGCAAGCGGCGGCGGCGATGGCTGGCTTCGGCCGGCGGGCTCGCCTATGGTGGCGGGCGAGCGCAGGTGAGTGGGTCCCGCTGCCATGGCCGAGTCCAGGAAAACCCGCCTCGTCCTGATCGACGGGTCGGGCTACATCTTCCGCGCCTTCTTCGCGTTGCCGCCGCTCACCGACCCCAAGGGTGTGCCCACGGGCGCGGTGTTCGGCTTCTGCAACATGCTCTTTCGCCTGGTCCAGGACATGGCGGGCGATCAGCTGGTGGTCGTGTTCGACAAGGGCAAGGCGAGCTTTCGCGACCAGATCTACGCCGACTACAAGGCCAACCGCGACGAGCCGCCCCCGGATCTGGTGCCGCAGTTCCCGCTCGTGCGCGAGGCGGCCAGGGCGATCGGTCTGCCGGTGGTCGAGGCCGAGAACTACGAGGCCGACGACATCATCGCGACCTACGCCCGCGAGGCCCGTGAGCAGGGTCGGGAGGTGATCATCGTCTCCTCCGACAAGGACCTGATGCAGCTGATCGGCCCGGGTGTCCAGATGTACGACCCGATGAAGCAGAAGGCGATCGAGCGCGCCGAGGTGATCGAGCGCTTCGGGGTCGGCCCGGAGCTGGTGCGCGACGTCCTGGCGCTGGCGGGAGACACCTCGGACAACGTGCCGGGCGTGCCGGGCATCGGGGTCAAGACCGCGGCGCAGCTGCTCCAGGAGTTCCACAGCCTGGACGAGCTGCTGGCCAATGCGGGGTCGATCAGGCAGCCGAAGCGGCGCGAGAACCTCCTGGCTCATGCCGAGCAGGCGCGCCTCTCACGGACGCTGGTGACCTTGTGCGACACAGCACCCCTGCCGGTGCCGCTCGGCGAGCTGCAGATCGGGCCGGTCGACTACGCGGGGCTCTTGGAGTTCGCCCGCGCCCACGGCTTCAGATCACTCGTGCAACGGGTCGAGCCGTTGGCCCTCGGCCAGGCGAAGACGATCGAGCCGGGCGAGAAGCCGGCGCGGCCCGAGCCGAAGTACACCACTCTGCACGATCTCGCGGCGCTCGATGAGTGGCTCGATCGGGCGGCGGCGAACGGTATGCTGGCGCTGGAGTGCCTGACCACATCGCCGAACGGCACCAGGGGCGAGCTGGTCGGCCTCGCGCTCGCGCTCGATGTTGGTGAGGCCGGTTATCTGCCGTTCGGGCACAAGGACGAGTTCGGGACGCGGAGCGCCGGCCAGCTGGCGCGCGAGGCGGCGCTCGAGCACCTCCGCCCGCTGCTCGAGGACCCGGCCGTGCTCAAGGTCGGCCATCACCTGAAGGCGGCACAGAGCGTGCTCGCCCGCTACGGCCTCGAGGTCAGCCCCTACGACGACACCATGCTGCTTTCCTATGTGATCGACGGCGCGCGCCATGGTCACGCCCTGCCCGAGCTTGCGAAGTTGCACCTCGACCTCGATGCGACCCTCTATGAAGCGGTCTGCGGCAGCGGCAGGCGGCAGATCGGCTTCGAGCAGGTGCCGGTCGAGCGCGCCACGGCCTACGCCGCCGAGTGCGCCGATCTGACGCTCCGGCTGCACGGGCTGCTCAAGCAGCGCCTCGCCGAGGAGCGCCGCACGCGGGTTTACGAGACCCTGGACCGGCCGCTGGTCGCCGTGCTCGCCGGGATGGAGCGGCGCGGCATCAGGGTCGACCCGAACCTGCTGCAGGCACTCTCGGCCGATTTCACGAGGCGGATGGCCGAGCTGGAGGAGGAGGCGTACCGGCTGGCCGGCCGCACGTTCAATCTCGGCTCGCCCAAGCAGCTGGGCGAGGTCCTGTTCGAGGAGCAGGGCATGCAGGCCGGCCGCAAGACCCGGACCGGCAGCCACGAGACCACGGCGAGCGTGCTCGAGGGGCTGGCGGCGCAGGGCCACCCGCTGCCGGCCACGATCCTCGCCTGGCGTCAGCTGCAGAAGCTGACCGGCACCTACACCGACGCGCTCATTCAGCAGATCGCGCCCGAGGACGGCCGCGTGCACACCTCCTACGCCATGGCCGCGACCTCGACCGGGCGGCTGTCCTCGAACGACCCGAACCTCCAGAACATCCCGATCCGGACCGAGGAGGGGCGCAAGATCCGTCGCGCCTTCATCGCCGAGGCGGGCCACCTCCTGCTCTCGGCCGACTACTCGCAGATCGAGCTCCGGGTGCTCGCCCACATGGCCGGCATCGAGGCGCTGAAGGAGGCCTTCGCCCGGGACGTCGACATCCACGCGGTGACCGCCTCGCAGATGTTCGGCGTACCGGTCGAGGGCATCGACCCCTTGCTGCGGCGTAACGCCAAGATGATCAACTACGGCATCATCTACGGCATCGGCGCCTTCGGCCTCGCCCAGCGTCTCGGCATCGAGTTCGACGTCGCGCGCCGCTACATCGAGGCCTATTTCGAGCGCTATCCGGGCATCCGCGACTACATGGAGCGGGCCAAGGAGGAGGCGCGCGCCAAGGGCTACGTGACGACGCTGTTCGGGCGGCTCTGCGCCACGCCCGAGATCAAGAGCGGCAATCCGGCGAGACGGGGCTACGCCGAGCGCGCCGCGATCAACGCACCGATCCAGGGCTCGGCCG
>JBKPDM010000108.1:0-5081 GCA_046727895.1 Pseudomonadota bacterium
GCCGTAGGCTGGTCATCGCATCCGTCAAGCGACGTTCGTCCTCGAGGCGTAGACCTTGGTCGAAGCGTTGATAGAGCAGGCTGTCCGGGCCGAGCACGTCCTCGAGACGACGCAGCAGACTGTCCAAGGTCACGATCCGGACATCGTTCATCGGCTGGCTCCTCGGGGGCAGCGCTCGGCGCCCGCCGCGCTGTTTACGTTTTGTTTACAATGGCGGTCTATCGCCCGGTGGCGCAACGCTGAAGCTGCGGGGATCGACGTATCTGGGTAGGTCTCAATCATCCGAGGCCGCTTCGGCAGCAGTTCCTGCCGCCGCTCCCGCTCCGCTCGACCGCGGGCGTGACCGGCGCCAGCGACCCATCGTGCAGGCGGCGTTCCGCGCTCGCACAGCTTGCGGGTGACTCTCGTCCTACTTGATTCTCGCCTGAGATCGTGCTGGTCACACGCTGACGCCAGCGCACGGCTGCCGAGCGGCCGCGCGGGCGGCAAGGCGTGGTGGGGGACGCGGTGTGACGAGCTCGATTCAGCCCAGATACAGTCCAGGCCCGGGCCGACGGCCGTGTTGAAAGCGTCCCGCAGCCTCGCGCTCGCGGCTCTGTTTCTGAGCGGGGGCTCGCTCGCCGGGGCGGCAATGGCTCAGGACAACGAGAACGACCCGCTGGAGCCGGTCAATCGGGCGGTCTTCCAGTTCAACTACGTGCTCGACGGTCTCATCCTCGAGCCGGCGGCGCGCATCTACCGCATGGTCACGCCGCAGCTCTTCCGCGACGGGGTGACCAATTTCCTGGCCAATCTGCGCACTCCGGTGGTGTTGGCGAACGACCTGCTCCAGGGCCAGTTCCAGCGCGGCGAGCAGACCCTCGGCCGGTTCATGCTGAACACCATCATCGGCGTTGGCGGCCTGATCGACATCGGCGGCCACGTGGGCATGCCGGAGCGGCACAGCGAAGACTTCGGCCAGACGCTGGCGGTCTATGGGGTGGGTCCGGGACCTTATCTCGTGTTGCCGGTGCTGGGCCCCTCCAACCCGCGCGACGCGATTGGCTGGGTGGTCGATTTTGGCTTCGATCCGCTATTCTACTTCGCGCCGGCCGATCTTGCGCTTGCCCGCTTCGGCACCGATGCCCTCTCTTTTCGTGAGCGTAACCTCGATCAGATCGACGAGCTGAAGCGGACCAGCATCGATCTCTACGCCGCGACCCGCACGCTGGTCCGCCAGCTGCGCGCCAACGAGATCCGCAACGGCGCTCCGGCCCCGATAGAGGACATCTACAAGGAAGACATCTATAATGAGGATGTTTACAAGGACACGGAGGGCTCCGGCGCCGGCGATCCGCCGGGCGGGGCTCTCGAGGATCCGGAGACTCGGCATGCTCAGTGAGGCCCTTGGCCGGCGCCGGCTGCTGCTCGGCCTGCTCGCCCTGCTCGCCCTGCTCGCCCTGCTGCTAGCGACGATGACGGGTCTGCGTCCTGCGGCCGCGGCGCCGAGCGCCGACGATGCCCGCGCGCTGATCCAGACCGTCGGCGCCGAGGTGCTCGACGTGTTGCGCGATGGTTCCTTGAGCGACCAGCAGAAGTTCGACCGCCTGGTCGAGCTGTTGAGCGGACCGATCGACCTCGATCTGGTCGGCCGGCTGATCCTCGGCCGCTACTGGCGGACCGCGAGCGACGAACAACGTGCCGAGTATCTGAAGCTGTTCCGCGCCTTCGCGCTCGGCACGCTCGCCTCGAAGCTGCACGTCTACAAGGGTCAGGATTTCCAGATCACCGGCGCCAAGCCGGTGAGCGACAACGATGTGCTCGTCTCGACCAATATTCTGAGCAACGAAGGGCCGCCGCTCGCGGTCGACTGGCGCCTGCGCGAGCGCGACGGCAATGGCTTCGTGGCGATCGACGTCATCGTCGAGGGCGTCAGCATGATCGTGACCCAACGCTCGGAGTTCGGCTCGGTGATCGAGCGCCAGGGCTTCGACGCCCTGCTGGACGAGCTGCGCCACCGGATCCAGCGCCAGGCCTGAGTTCGATTCGGATCAGTCTTCGCCGGCCGCGGCGGCCGGTTCGGGTGCGCGCGTGCGCGCCGCGACCGGCAGCGTGAAGCGGAAGACGGAGCCGTGCGGCACCGCCGGCTCGACCCAGATGCGGCCGCCGAAATGCTCGACGATCTGCCGGCAGATGGTGAGGCCCAGGCCCGAGCCCTGCGGCTTGCCGGTCATGGGGTCGCCGCCCAGCTGGCGGAACTTCTCGAACACCGCCTCGCAGTGCTCCGAGGCAATGCCGGGACCATTGTCCTCGACGCTGACCGCCAGGTCGCGGCCCTCGCAGGCGAGGCGAACCCGGACCCGGCCGTGCCCCGCCTCGACGAACTTGGCCGCATTCGAAAGCAGATTGATCACCACCTGCATCAAGCGGTCGCGGTCGACCGTGATCGGCGGCAGGCGCTCGGCGAGCTCGGGCTCGATCTCGATCTGCTTGTCCTTGAACAGGCCGCTCGTCGCGGCGAGCCCATCGTCGATGATCGCACGCGGATCGCAGGTCGTGAGATGCCAGTCCATCTGTCCGGACTCGATCTTGGAGAGATCGAGGATGTCGTTGATCAGGCGGGTGAGACGCTCCGACTCCTTGACCACGATCTCGAGGAACTGATTGCGCTCATCGAGGCGCAGCTCGGGGTTGTCGAGCAGGATCTCGGAGAACGAGCGGATCGAGGTGAGCGGCGTGCGCAACTCGTGGCTTACCGTCGAGATGAACTCGTCCTTCAGCCGATCGAGCTCGGTCAGACGCTGATTGGCCCGCCTGAGCTCCCGGGTGGCCTGCTCGAGCGCCTGCGACTTCTGCTCCAGCTTGCGGCTGTACTCGATCACCTGTGAGGCCTCGTCCAGGATCGCCATGACCTCATCGGGGCTGAAATCGGCGCCCTTGACCACGGTCGAGATCATCACCCGGGCCGAGGCGGCGCCGATCGCCCCGGCCAGCAGGCGCTCGGCGAAATTGATCAGATCCGGATCCGCCTGCGCGTCGGCGGCCACAGCGAGGCCGCGCATCCGAGCGTGCTGCGCCAGCGCCTGCTCCGCCCGCTCGGCGCCCACATAGCGGGCGAGCAGCGCCCGCAGATCGGCGACCGCAGCACTACCCCGCCAGAAATGGGGACCGCCGCTCAGCCGGTCGACCTCCACGAACAGCGACGCCTGGACGCGCTCGAAGCTGCCCTGCCGGCCGAGCAGCGACCAGCCGACCAGACAGGAGACGTTGCCGAGCAGGCTCCAGAGCAGCGAGTGGGTGACCGGGTCGAGCCCGCCCACACCGAAGAGCGCATACGGCTTCAGCAGACCGAGACCGAGCAGGCCATGGTCGAGGAAGGTCGCGTCGATCCAGCCGGAGCGGGCCAGCGCGGGCACGAGCAGGGTGTAGAGCCAGATCAGGAAGCCGACGCAGAGCCCCGAGAGGGCGCCGCGCAGGGTTGCTCCCTTCCAGTAGATGCCGAACAGGATCGGCGGGGCGAACTGGGCCGCGGCGCAGAACGACACCAGCCCCGTGGTGACCAGGGCGTAGGATCCGCCGACGATCTTGAAGTAGGCGTAGCCCAGCAGCAGGATGCCGAGGATGCTGCCGCGGCGGATCGCCAGCAGGAGGCCGGACAGGTCCGCGCGTTCGTTCAGGCGCAGCCAGCGCAGGCGGAGCAGCACCGGCATGATCAGGTCGTTGCAGAGCATCGTGCTCAGCGCCACGGTGGCGACGATCACCATCGCGGTCGCCGCCGACAGGCCGCCCAGAAAGGTGAACAGGGTGAGCAGATGCCGCTGCTCGACCATCGGCAGGAGCAGCACCATGAAGTCGGCGTCGACCGCGCCGCGCGGAAAGCGCAGCAGCCCGGCAAGGGCGATCGGCAGGACGAACAGGTTGATCGCCAGGAGATAGAGCGGAAACAGCCAGATCGCCTTGTTGAGATGGTCCTCGTTGATGTTTTCGATCACCGCCACCTGGAACTGCCGCGGCAGGAACAGGATCGCCATGCCCGCGACGCAGGTGAGCGCGAACCAGTCGGCGAAGGAGAGGCCCGAGCCGCGGAAGGTCAGGAGCTCGCCGTAGCCGGCGTCGATCGCCTGGCGGAAGACGTCGCCGAAGCCATTGTACAGACCGAAGGTGACGTACAGGCCGATGGTCACGAAGGCGATCAGTTTGACCACCGACTCGAAGGCGATCGCCGCGACCATGCCCTGGTGGTGCTCGGTCGCATCGATGTGCCGGGTGCCGAACAGGATGCTGAAGGCGGCCAGCAGGAGCGCCACGTAGAGCGCCATGTCGCGCCAGAAGGGCGCCTCGGCGGGATAGTCGAGAATCACCGTGACGCTAGTCGAGACCGCCTTCAGCTGCAGCGAGATGTACGGCATGATGCCGACCACGGCGATCAGGGTGACCGCACCGCCGAGCAGCGCGCTCTTGCCGTAGCGCGAGCCGACGAAGTCGGCGATCGAGGTGATGCCGTAGGCCTTGGTGATGCGCAGCATCTTGCGCAGCACGAACCACCAGAGACAGGCCATCAGCGTCGGACCCAGATAGATCGGCAGGAAGCCGATGCCGCCCGCGGCGGCGCGACCGACGCTGCCATAGAAGGTCCAGGCGGTGCAGTAGACCGCGATCGAGAGAGTGTAGATGTAAGGGTTGTTGATGATGCTGCGGCCCTGATCGGCGCGCCGGTCGCCGAAATGCGCGATCGCGAACAGGACCGCCAGATAGGCGCTCGAGACCAGGAGGATGGCAGGGCCTTCGAACATCTCAGCGACCGCGCTCGACAATCAGGGCGAGCAGCAGGATCAGAGCGGCCCAGACGCCGAACAGATAGGCGAACAGCGGCGGCAGACCGAACAGCGCCTCGCCGGCCTCGGCCACGGCGAGCAGCGGGAAATTGATCAGGACCAGCCCGAGCAGGAAGACCGCGATCAGGCGCTTGCCGCGCTCGGCGTCGCGCATGCCCGCCCCTCTCTCACAGGCGCCCGCGGCGGGCTGCGCCGGCGCCGTCTGGCCGGCACGCCTGGCCGCGAACTGCTCGGCCTGGCGGCGGCGCAGCGCGCCCGCCCGCTCGC
>JBKPDM010000109.1:0-9769 GCA_046727895.1 Pseudomonadota bacterium
GGTGACGGTGATGCCGCGGGCATAGGCCGCCTCGACGTCGATGTGGTCGACCCCGGTGCCGTAGTTGGCGATCAGGCGCAGGTTCGGGTTGGCGTGAGCGAGAATGCTGCTGGTGAGCCGGTCGGTCACGGTCGGCACCAGGACTTCGGCGCTCTTGACCGCCTCGGTCAGCTCGTTCTTCGACCAGGGCACGTCGGTTTCGTTGAGCCGCGTGTCGAACAGCTCCATCATGCGGGTCTCGATCACCTCGGGCAACTTGCGCGTGACGACGACCAGCGGCTTTCTCCGCACCATCGAGCTGCCTCCGTCAAACCAGCCGGATCGGATGGTCCCATGTCGCCGCCATGCCTAGCAGAACCGCCCGATCACCTGAAGCGTCAAGGTAGCCGAGCGGTCAAGCGACTTGCCGAGGCGCGGCCGGGCGGCTAACCGTTGCCCGAGCCGAAGAGGGAGGAGAAAGGGCCTTGGATCGATGACGACTCGGCGTTGGGGCTGGCGGAGCGTCGCGGCGGGAGTCACGCTGGCACTGCTCGTGCTGATCGGCGCGCTGCCGCTCTGGGCGCAGGCGGGGCGGAGCACCGGTCTGCCCGTGCCGCGCTTCGTCTCGCTCGCCGCCGACCGGGTCAATGTCCGCTACGGTCCGGGCAAGCAGTACCCGATCGACTGGGTGTACGCGCGCCAAGGCCTGCCGGTCGAGATCATCGAAGAGTTCGACACCTGGCGCAAAATTCGCGACTACGAGAATCAGGAAGGCTGGATTCACTCGAGCCTGCTGTCCAGCCGGCGCACGATCATGGTGACCGGCGAGGTCCGTGAGCTGCGGCGCACCCCCGACCCGAGTGCGCGTGTGGTGCTGCGCGCCGAGCCCGGCGTGGTCGGTCGCCTGTTCGATTGCGAGGAGAACTGGTGCCGGATCGAAATCGAGGGGCGCCGCGGCTGGCTGCAGCGGAGCGAATTCTGGGGCACCCGCCCCGGCGAGATCGTGCGCTAGGCTTGAGCCGAGCAGCCGGCCTGAGGCGCGGCCGCCCCGCGGGGCAGCCGGTCAGGGAGTGCGGCGCAAGCGGACGATCACCTCGACCCGATCGATCGCCGAGCCCAGCGGCGGGCTCGGCAGCCGGCCGATCTCGATGTCCTGCTCGGGGATATCGGTCAGCGCGCCGGTGGTCTCGTCAAAGAAGTGGTGGTGATGCGAGGTGTTGGTGTCGAAATAGCTCTGTCCCATGTCGACCACCACCTCGCGCAGCAGACCGACGCTCGTGAACTGGTGCAGCGTGTTGTAAACCGTCGCCAGCGACACCGGAATGCCGGCACCGCGCGCCTCGTGAAATACCTCCTCCGCGGTGACGTGGCGCGGGCCGCCCTCTAGCAGGAGCTTGGCGAGCGCCAGGCGCTGCCGCGTCGGCCGTAGGCCGGCTTCCTTGAGCCGCTCCAGGACCTGGGAGTAGGTTCGCATCGTCTGCACTGCCTGCCGCCTCTCGCACCTTTGGTCGCACGTCAGCCTTGTACGGGCAATTCGTACCCGGTTGGTCCGATTTTGGCAACCTCCTCCCGTCAAGGCCTCACCAGGCCCGCGAGGGCTTCATCTGCGCGCGGGTGCCGTCAAACCCCCGAGCCGGCGTGACCATCCGGAGCGCCTGGTCTCAGTCGCCGGTCGCGATCCGGTCGACCAGCTGGCGCACGGTCGGGATGAAGCCGTTGGAGTAGAATGGATCCTTCCGAAACCTGAACACGTTGTGGCCGGCGAACATCAGCTGGTCGTCGATGCTGCCGCCATGCGCGATGTCCTGGAGCGTCTTCTGGATGCAGAACGAACGCGGGTCGGGCGGCTTGCCAGTGGTGTGGTCTTCCTGGTTGCAGGCCCAATTGCTGAACTTGCAGGCGCTGAGGCAGCCCATGCAGTTGGTCTGGTCGCGGCGGATCTCGATCGCCTTCTCGGGGCGGACATAGACCAGGGTGTCGTCGGGGGTCTTCATCGCCTGGCTGTAACCTTCGGCCACCCAGTCCTCGACCCGCCCGAGGTCCTCCGGCCGGACGTACACCGAGCGGCCCCGGGTTCCGAACGCCAGGGGCTCGGTCAGCCCGCGCTCGATGTCGGCCGCCAGCGCGAAGGGAATCTGGCGCTCCGAGCGCGCCTCCAGCTCCCGCAGGTAGTCGTTCCGTACGGCCGACGAATAGAACCCGGTGGGGCTGAACCGGTGGAGCAGCACATCGCCTTCCTCGAGCTCGAGCAGGCGCCGCTTCCAGGCCGCGGAGATCGGGCTCTCGCGGGTCAGCAAGGGCCGTGTGCCGAACTGGAAGCCGATCGGCCCGAGCTCGGGATTGTCCAGCCAGTCCCCCCAGTCGCGCAGATGCCAGACGCCGCCCGCCATGATGATCGCGGTCTCGTCCAGCCCGACGTCGCGCATCGTGTCGCGCAGCTGGCAGACCCTCGGCAGCGGCGGCTCGGGCTGGCGCGGATCCTCGGAGTTGGACAGGCCATTGTGGCCGCCCGCCCGCCAGGGGTCCTCGTAGACCACGCCGCCGAGCCACTCCGATACCCGATGATAGGCCCGGCGCCAGAGCGCCCGAAAGGCGCGCGCCGAGGACACGATCGGGTAGTAATAGACGTTGTATTTGGCGGCGATGTCGGCGAGCCGATACGGCATGCCGGCGCCGCAGGTGATGCCGTGAATGAGGCCGCGCGCGCCGTCCAGCACGCCTTGCAGGACCCGCTCGCAGGCGCCCATTTCCCACAGCACGTTCATATGCAAGCGGCCTTCGGCGCCGCGGACGTCGTGCGCGATCCGGGCCTGACTGATGGCCGCGCTGATCGAGTAGCGGATCAGCTCCTCGTGCCGCTCGAGACGGGTCTTGCCGCGATAGACCAGCGGGACGAGCCGGCCGAGCTCGTCGATGTAGTCGCCGTTGACGCCCGAGAACGTGCCGATCCCGCCGGTCGCAGCCCAGGCGCCGCTGCTCAGCCCGTTGGAGATCGAGATCCCCTTACCACCCTCGATCAGTGGCCAGACCTCTCGACCAGAGAGAATTAAGGGTTTCAGGCGAATCACATCCGGTCTCCCAGACCGTTACCCCCGAGCTCTCGCGGGGGGTCCATCATTGGCGCATGCCAAAACTCCGCCCCGCCCGGCTCGCGCCAAGTGGCTCGGTCGAACCTAGCACATGTATGCGCACCGAACTCCGCGCACAAGGTGGCGGCCCGATTTGCCGCTTTGCGCCGGCGCCCCGGGCCGTTGATCCTGGCGCGGCAGTCTGCCGCCGCGCTTGCGGCGCGCCGGCTTGATCAGCTCGCCCGGCGATGCCGGCGCGGGCCGCGATCACGCCGCGGACGCTCGCCCTGGCCCTCGCCCACGGGGCGGGGTTGGCGGGGCTCGACCGGCGTCACCTCGCCGGTGACCTGGTCGATGCCGCGCATGGTGAGCTTGACCTTGCCCCGATCGTCGATGCTCAGCACCTTGACCTTGACGATGTCGCCCTCGTTGACCACGTCGGTGACCTTGCCGACCCGCTCGTTCTTGAGCTCCGAAATGTGGCAGAGACCGTCCTGGGAGCCGAGGAAGTTGACGAAGGCACCGAAGTCGACCACGCGGACGACTTTGCCGGTGTAGACGACGCCGACCTCCGGTTCGCTGGTCAGGCCGCGAATCCAGTCGATCGCCTGCTGACTCGCCGTGGCGTCGCTCGAGGCGATCTTGACCGTGCCATCGTCCTCGATGTCGATCTTGGTCTTCGTGGTCTCGCAGATCTCGCGGATCATCTTGCCGCCGGGGCCGATCACCGTGCCGATCTTGTCCTGCGGGATGTGGATCACGCTGATGCGCGGCACCGTCTCGCGCAGGTCTTCGCGCGCCCCGCTGATCCCCTTGGCCATTTCCGCAAGGATGTGCAGCCGGCCGGCGCGCGCCTGGGTCAGCGCGGTCCGCATGATCTCCGCGGTGATGCCGGCGATCTTGATGTCCATCTGGAGCGAGGTCACGCCGTGCTCGGTGCCCGCGACCTTGAAATCCATGTCGCCCAGATGGTCCTCGTCGCCGAGGATGTCCGAGAGGACCGCGAAGCGCTCGCCCTCCTTGATCAAACCCATGGCGATGCCGGCAATCGGGCGCGCGATCGGGACGCCGGCATCCATCAGAGCGAGCGAGCTGCCGCAGACCGTGGCCATCGAGCTGGAGCCGTTGGATTCGGTGATCTCGGAAACCAGTCGGATGGTGTAGGGGAAGCTCTCGCGCGACGGCAGCAGCGGTCGAACCGCCCGCCAGGCGAGCTTGCCATGGCCGATCTCGCGCCGCCCGGGCGAGCGCATCATGCTCGCCTCGCCGACCGAGTACGGCGGGAAATTGTAGTGCAGCATGAAGTACTCGCGGTAGTCGCCCTCGAGGGCATCGATCACCTGCTCGTCCTGGCCGGTACCGAGCGTCGCCACCACGAGCGCCTGGGTCTCGCCGCGGGTGAACAGAGCGCTGCCGTGAACCCTCGGCAGAACGCTGACCTCGGCCGCGATCGGCCGCACCGTGCTGGTGTCGCGACCATCGATGCGCCGGCCGGTGTCGAGGATCGCGGTCCGGACGATGGCTTTTTCGAGTTGCTTGAATTGCCCGAGCACCACCGGCCCGAGCGCGCCGTCCTCGCCACCCAGGGCTTCGATCGCCCGGCTTCGGACCGCCTCGATCAGCGCGTGCCGCGCCTGCTTCGAGGGTTCGGCGTAGGCCTCGCGCAGTGGCGCCTCGAACTCGGCCTCCAGCCTGGCGTAAAGCTCGCTCTGGTCGTCGCTCCCGAGCTCCCAGGGCTCCTTGGCGCAGGCCTCGGCCAGCTCGATGATCAGATCGATCACCGGCTGGAACTGCTCCTGCCCGAACAGCACCGCCTGGAGCATCGCGTCCTCGGACAGCTCCTTGGCCTCGGATTCGACCATCATCACGGCGTCCCGGGTGCCGGCCACGACCAGGTCGAGCTCGCTGTCCGCGAGGTCCTGATAGGTCGGATTGAGCAGGCACTCGCCGTTGCGGTAGCCGACCCGCGCCCCGGCGATCGGGCCGAGGAACGGGATGCCCGAAATCGTCAGGGCGGCGCTCGCCCCGATCATCGCGACGATGTCGGGATCGTTCTCCTGATCGTGCGCCACAACCGTGCAGATCACCTGGGTCTCATTCTTGAAGCCCTCGGGGAACAGCGGTCGGATCGGCCGATCGATCAGGCGCGAGGTGAGAGTTTCCTTCTCGGCCGGCCGGCCCTCGCGCTTGAAAAAGCCGCCCGGGATCTTGCCGGCGGCGAAGGTCTTCTCCTGATAGTTGACGGTCAGCGGGAAGAAGTCCTGACCGGGTCTGATCGTGTGGACCGCGACGGCGGTGCACAGGACCGTGGTTTCGCCGTAGCTGGCGAGCACCGCCCCGTCGGCCTGGCGTGCCAGCCGGCCGCTTTCCAGGACCAGGCGCCGTCCGCCCCACGTGATTTCTCTTCGGATGATGTCAAACATTGATGTCAGTGCCTTTGCAACAGCCTAGACCGGCCGTCAGCCGTCAGCCGACAGCCGATCTGTCCGGATTGACGCCGGACCCGCTTGGGATGGCGACCGCGCGAATGGTTCTGGTTGGGCACGGGTCGCCGGAGATGGTCTTCTCAGCGCTATCTGCGCAAGCCGAGGCGCTCGATCAAGGCCTGATAGCGGCTTTGCTCCTTGCGCCGCAGATAATCGAGCAGACGCCGGCGCTGACCGACCATCATCAGGAGCCCGCGACGCGACGCGAAGTCCTTCTTGTGGGCCTTGAGATGCTCGGTCAGATTCGTGATCCGTTCGGTCAGCAGCGCCACCTGCACCTCGGGTGAGCCGGTATCGGCGGTCGCCCTGGCGTAGTCGGAGATCAGGCTCTGCTTGCGCTCTTGCGTGATCGACATGGTTGGTCCACTAGCCTCGTCGTACTGTCGGTTCAGAGATGGAACACGCGGAGCGGGCTGAGCTCGACGCCCTGGAGCCGGGCGAGGGCCACCACCTGCCCCGCGGTCATGGCGCGCACGGTAGCCTCGTCGCCGGCCTCGCCCATGATCAGCCCGGGGGCAATCCGGATGGTCTGCCCCGCGCAGAGCCGATGCGCCTGCGGCTCGGTCAGGGCGAGCGCCGGCAGCTCACCCAACGCGACGCTGACCGGCATCAAGGCCTGCGGCAGCGCGTCGTCGGCCACCACCTGCTCGAGCGCCGCGAGCGAGAGCGCGACCTCGGCCCGAAATGGCCCGCACGCCAGCCTGCGCAAGGCGACCACGTGGCCGAGACAGCCCAGTCGCTCGCCGAGATCGCGGATCAATGCCCGCACGTAGGTCGCGCGGCCGCACACCAGATCGAAGATCGCGTGATCGGCGTCCGGTGCGTCGACCAGCTTGAAGCTGTCGATCCGCACGGTGCGCGCGGTCAGCTCGACCGCTTCGCCGCGTCGGGCCCGATCGTAGGCGCGCTCGCCCTCGATCTTGATGGCCGCAAAGCGCGGCGGGACCTGCGCCACCATGCCCACGAACTCGGGCAGCGCCGCGGCGATTTCGGCGGCGCTCGGCCGGCGCGCGCTGGTCGCCAGGACGTCGCCTTCGGCGTCGTCGGTGCTGCGCGACTCGCCCCAGCGCGCGGTGAAGCGATAGTGCTTGAGGCCGTCCATCACGTAAGCGACGGTCTTGGTCGCCTCGCCCAGCGCGATCGGCAGCACCCCGGTCGCGAGCGGATCCAGCGTACCGCCATGGCCCGCTTTCTGTGCGGACGTGATGCGGCGCACGCTGCCGACCGCAGCGGTCGACGTCATGCCCGCCGGCTTGTCGAGACAGAGCCAGCCGTGGATCGGCCGGCCCTTGCGCCTAACTCGACCCATCGCCGTCCTCGGCCTGTTCCAGGGTCGCCCGCTCGGCGGCCAACAGAGCCTCGATCCGCGCCGCCTCACCGAACGTGGTGTCGGCGCGAAAGCTCAGCTCCGGGGCGTATTTGAGATGCAGGCGGCGGGCCACCTCGCCCCGCAGACGAGGTGCTGCGCGAGTGAGCGCGTCACGGACCTCGGTGCGCAGCTCGCCGCCGAGCTCGATCACGAACACCAGCGCCTGGCGCAGGTCAGGGCTCACCCGCACCTCGGAGACCGTGATGTGTGCCTCGGCGAGCGCCGGATCATGCACCTCACCTCGAATCAGCAGCTCCGCGAGCTCGTGGCGCAGCCCCTCGCCGACGCGCAACTGACGCTGGCTCGGTCCGGCTGCGGCCGGTCGCCGGCGGCGACCCATATCGCTTCTCCCCCGATCGACGGCGAACGCGGGCGAGCGAACAGCCGGGGCCGGCTGCGGCGCCCGATCAAAGTGTGCGGGCAACCTGCTCAACCTCGTACGCCTCGATCACGTCACCTTCGCGGACATCGTTGAAGCCCTCGATCCCGATGCCGCACTCGAACCCCTCGCGCACCTCGCGCACGTCATCCTTGAACCGCTTCAGGGAGCCGAGGGCACCCTCGTGGATGACGATGTCGTCGCGCAGCAGGCGCAGCCGTGCGCCGCGCCGGATCAGGCCGTCGATCACCCGGCAACCGGCGATCTTGCCAACCTTCGAGATCGAGAAGACCTCGCGGATCTCGGCGTGACCGAGCATGGTCTCCCGCGAGGTCGGCGAGAGCAGCCCGGAGAGCGCGGCTTTGGCCTCGTCCAGCAGTTCGTAGATGATCGAGTGATAGCGGATCTCGACGCCATCGCGCCTGGCGAGCTCGCGGGCCTGGGCATTGGCCCGGACGTTGAAGCCGAGAATCCAGGCCTTGGACGCAAGCGCGAGAGTAACGTCGGATTCGGTGATCGCGCCGACCGCGGCATGCAGGATGCGGACCGACACCTCGTCGGTGCTGAGCTTCTGCAGCCCGGCGGCGATCGCCTCCATGGAGCCGTGGACGTCGGACTTGATGACCACCGGAAGCTCATTGACCGCGCCGCTTGCCAGCTGGCTGAACATCTCCTCGACCGAGCTGCGCGTCGCCGTCCCGCTCGCCTGGGTGCGTTTCTTGCGCTGCCGGTACTCGGTGATCTCGCGCGCCCGGCGCTCGTTGTCGACGACCACCAGGAGATCGCCGGCCTCGGGCACGCCATCGAGGCCCAGAATCTCGACCGGCACCGACGGCCCGGCCGCGTCCATGCTCTGACCGCGGTCATCGACCAGCGCCCGGACCCGACCCCACTGGCCGCCGCAGACGATGATGTCGCCGACCCGAAGCGTGCCGCGCTCGATCAGGGCGGTCGCGACCACGCCGCGGCCACGATCGAGCTTGGCCTCGATCACCGCCCCCTCGGCCGGTCGATTGGGATTGGCCTTCAGCTCGAGCAGCTCGGCCTGGAGCTGGAGCACCTCGATCAACTTGTTGAGATTCGTGCGCGCGGTCGCGCTGACCTCGACGCTCAGGACATCGCCGCCGTAATCTTCAGTCACCAGCTCGTGGCTGAGGAGCTCCTGCTTCACCCGGTCGGGGTTGGCGTCCGGCCGGTCGATCTTGTTGATCGCGACCACGATCGGCACCTTGGCGGCGCGGGCGTGGGCGATCGCTTCTACAGTCTGCGGCATGACGCCGTCGTCGGCTGCGACGACCAGCACCACGATATCGGTCACCCTGGCGCCGCGGGCGCGGATTTCCGTGAACGCGGCGTGCCCTGGTGTGTCGATGAAGGTCACCGGGCGCCCGGTGCCGATGTCGACCTGATAGGCGCCGATGTGCTGGGTGATGCCGCCGGCCTCGCGCGCCGCCACATCGGTGTCGCGCAGCGCGTCGAGCAGCGAGGTCTTGCCGTGGTCGACGTGACCCATCACGGTCACGACCGGCGCCCGCGGCTGCAGATCCTCCGGCCGGTCGACCTCGCCGCCGAGATCCTTCTCGACGTCCGCCTCGCTCACCCGCTTGACCTGGTGACCGAACTCGGCGACCAGCAGCTCGGCGGTGTCGGCGTCGATCACCTGATTGATCGTCGCCATGACGCCCATCTTCATCAGCTGCTTGACCGCATCGGCGCCGCGCACGGCCATGCGATTGGCCAGCTCGGACACCGTGATCGTCTCGGGCAGGACGACCTCGCGGACGAACGGCCCGGCGTCCAGCAACTGTTGCTGGCGCTTCTCGCGCTCGCGCTGGCGTTTGAGCGCCGCCAGCGACGGGCCGCGCCGTTCGATCAGCTCGCTGTCGCTGTCCAGGACCAGGCGGCCGCGCGTCGCCTCGCGGCGGATCGCCGCGCGCTTGCCCTCGCCCCGATCGGTACGGTCCTCGCCTTTGCCCGGTTTCGGCTTGCCCTTGAGCGGGCGCGGCGCCTCGGCTGGCTTGGCCGTCGGCCGGGCGGCCGGCGCGGGCTCGGCCTCGGCGGTCTCTGCCGCCGGCGTGAGCACATCGCCTTCGCGCCGCTGGCGCTCCTCCTCTTCCTTGGCGAGCAGTCGTGCGGCGGCTTCCTCAGCCTTCCTGCGCGCTTCCTCCTCGCCCTTCTTGCGTGCCTCCTCGACCGCCTGGCGCTTGGTAGCGGCTTCCTCTTCGGCCCGGCGCCGCGCGTCTTCTTCGGCCCGGCGCCGGGCATTCTCCTCGGAGCGCTGGCGCGCCTCCTCCTCGGCCTTCTTGGCGTCGGACAGTGCCCGCACCCGGGCGGTCTTCTCCTCGTCCGTGAGCGGCTTCAGCACCACCGGGCGTCTGGCCGCGGCGGTCCGCCCGGTTTCGCCCGCCGGCCGCTGTCCCGCCGCCGACTCGGCGCGCGGGCGCAGGGTTTCGGCCGGCCGAGCAGTCGAGCCCGGCGCGGCTTCGGC
>JBKPDM010000110.1:0-3341 GCA_046727895.1 Pseudomonadota bacterium
GGCGGGGATCACCTGCGGAAAGATCTGCTCGGCCAGCTACCCGAGTGGCACGACGGTGACGCTCACGGCCACCCCGGGCGCGGGTTTTGCCTTCAGTAGCTGGGGGGGCGCCTGCGCAGGCACCGCCAACGCCTCCTGCGCGGTGAGCATGACGGCAGCCACGAGCGTCACGGCGACCTTCAGGAATATGCCAGGGGAAGCACTGAACGCTCGGCGGCTGACTCAAGTCTGGCCCGGCAGCCGCCGGATGGTCATGGCCACATCCTAAGGGCCGGTTTCGCGTGCGGCTTCTCTTCCTGACGCTCCTCGCCCGCCGCGGAGGGGTATTCTGCTGCCTCGGCGCCGCTCCCATTCCCGCAGACAGCAGGCCTTGCAACAGGGCATCTCAGCCCCTATGATGACAAGCCCTTCTCGGGGCTCACATGGCGCAACAACGGTGGATGGGAGTATCCAAGTCGGCGGACGGAGATGACGCGAGGGTCGAACCTTCGTCGGGCGTGAGCCCGACGATTCCTGAATGGCAGACTGGGGTCCCCGCGCTTCCGCGCGATCGTCCCGATCGTCATCTCGCTCTTCTCCGTAGCCGTGGGCTGGGCCGTACTGACGATCCCTGGAATTTGGGGCATCGCGGCGTTCGTGGCTGCAGTCGTTCCGATCACGATCCTCGCGAATGCGGGGCGCGTGGTAGCGACCGGACTGATCGCCCAGTGGTTCGGCATCGACTATGCCCAGGGGGTCTTTCATACCTTTTCAAGCTGGCTCGTCTTTGTCTTCGCGTTTGTGTGCCTCCTGGGCATCCACCGCGCGATTCGTCTTGCACAGTCGCACTGGCAAAAGCGAGGACCATGAACAGCTCCGTGCGCGTGGGGCTGTCACTCTCGCTCCTGGTCGGCGCGCTGCTGGTGCTGCAGCTCCGGTCCTCCGGCGAAGCAATGCCCATCCGCAAGAGCCTCGACAGCTTCCCAAGCGCGGTGGGCAACTGGCAGGCGCGCGAAGGCGTCCTGCTCGACCTGGATACCTTGAACGTTCTGAAGCCAAAAGATTACCTCATGCGCCGCGATCAGGATCCATCTGGGCGAAGGGTCTGGCTCTTCATCGGCTATTGGGACAGCCAGCGGAAGGGAGCTCAACCACACTCCCCGAAGAACTGCCTCCCAGGCGCAGGTTGGGAGCTGCTCGAGAGCTTTCGGATGACGATCGTCCTTCCACGGGGCTTTGCGCCGATCACGGTCAACCGGTACCTGATCCAGAAGGACCGGGACCAGCAGGTTGTACTCTACTGGTACCAGTCACAGGGGAAAGCCATCGCGGAAGAGGTGGCAGCTCGAGTGGAGATGATCAAGAGCTCAATCGTGCGCCACCGCACCGACGGTGCCCTCGTCCGAGTCTCGAGCCCCATATACGGCAGTGTCGAGGAAACCTCCAACCTGTTGGTCAAGTATATCCAGGTGGTCTACCCCATTCTGGGCGAGTACCTGCCCGACTGAGGACGGGAGAACCAATCGATGTCTCGCAGGAGCCGCGCATGGACAATCTTCCTGATCGTCACTCTGACGGTCGTGGCCAGCTGCTCCCGCTCCCCGGAGGCGCAGAAGGCGCGTTATCTGGAGCGCGGGGACAAGTATGCGCAGCGAGAGCAATACCGCGAGGCAATCCTGGAGTACCGCAATGTGCTCCGGCTCGAACCCGCCAATGCGCGGGCCACCAAGCAGCTCGGGCTCTTGTACAATCAAGTGGGCGAACTGGCGCAAGCATTCCACTTTCTCCTGAAGGCGCAGGAGTTCACCCCAGACGACAACGAAGTGCGACTCAAGCTCGGAACGATTTACTTCCTCGGAGGGAAGCCTGACGAAGCGCGTAAGGAAGCCAGCACGGTTCTCACGAAGGAGCCAAACAACCTCGATGCCCTTGCACTCCTAGCCGACACGGCGACCACCCCCGAGCAAGTAGACGCCACGATCAGACGGATCGAGCAGGCGTTGGCCACTGTGGGTGACCGGGCGAAGCCGCACTTAGCGCTCGGCACTCTCTACCTTCGGAAACAGGATCAAGCTAAGGCCGAACGCGCCTTCCAGGAGGCCGTCGCGCGGGAGCCGAAGTCGGTCGAGGCGCATGCGCTACTGGGAACCTTCTACCTCGCCAAACGCGATAGCGCGCAGGCCGAGCGAGAGTTCAGGGCGGCGGCAGACCTCGCCCCGATCGGCTCGCCGGTGCGGTTGAAGCTCGTCGGCTTCTACCTTTCCGCCCAAAAGCCGGACGAGGCCAAGCGCGTCCTGTCGGAGATGACCCAGAAGGCGCCGGACTTTCTGCCTGCCTGGCGTCGCCTGGCGCAGATTGAGCTCCAGGAGGGCAACTACGACGGGAGTCTCAAAACCTTGCAGACACTCCTCAAGAAGAGCCCGTCAGACCTCGAGGGCCAATTCCTGCAAGGGCGTGTGCGCCTAGCCAAGCGCGAGAGCGACGAGGCGATTCAGGCTTTCCAGAAAGTGCTGAAGCTCGAGCCTCGCCTTGCTCCTGTGCATTACCAGCTCGCGTTGGCCCTGCTCCAGGCCGGGAACGTTCAGCAGGCCAAGGCCGAGCTGAAGGAGGCTACCTCGATTGCCCCCAACTTCGCCGAGGCCGTGCTCACCCTTGCCCAGTTGAACCTCCAGACGGGTGCGGTGCAGCCCGCCATCGAGGACCTGGAGGGCTTCGTCGCACGGCAGCCGCAATCGTTCAACGCCAACATGCTCCTGGGCTCCGCCTATCTGGCCAAGGGTGAGCCGGCCAAGGCCACCGAGGCATATCGAAGACTCGTGGTGCTCGCGCCAAAAGACCCACGCGGACCCTATCTGGTCGGTGTCGGGCTCCGGGCCCAGGGCAAGCCCGCGGAAGCGAAGAATGAATTCGAAACTGCCCTCGCCCTCGCGCCGGCCTATCTCGAGCCCATAGAGCAGCTCGTAGCCATGGCCTTCGCCGAAAAACAGCCCGATGCTGCCATAGCCCGCCTCACGAAGCAGATCGCGCTCGTGCCGAAGTCCGGAGGTCTCCAATGGCTGCTCGGCACCGTGTATCTCGATCGGCGCGAGCCCGACCGGGCCGAAGCCGCCTTCCTGAAGGCTATCGAGCTGGAGCCGAACCTCATTGATGCCTACGTGAAACTTGCTGAGATCTATGGGACATCGCAGCGCTACGATCAAGCGTTAACCAAGCTAAACGAGGCCCTCAAGGTGAATCCCCAGAGCGTTCCGGCACAAATGACTCTTGGCGCTCTATATCAAAGCAAGGGAGACATACAAAAGGCGCAGCAGGCTTTCGAGAAGGTCTTGACACTGAACCCGCGGTTTGCGCCCGCCGCGAAC
>JBKPDM010000111.1:0-7012 GCA_046727895.1 Pseudomonadota bacterium
GCGGTCCGATAGACTTCGCCCGCTGTGAACCGGGTGGAGGCGACGGCACGTTCTCTTGGGCTGCATGGGGCTCGGCTCTTGTCTCGAGCGCTCGATGCTGGGAAATTGTCGATGACCCGGCACGACGCCCGCGCTCGCGCCGATCGCTGATCGGGCGGCTCCGGGCGGGAGAAGTGGACGATGGCGGGGTCTATCCGCGGATTTCAGATCAACACCATTCTGGACCGGCTGGCGCTCGACATGCTGGGCATCCTCCAGCCGTGCCTGGTCGTCGCGCCGCTCGACCGCGACCGGCTGCATCTGGCCATCCTGATGACCCTCTCGCGCCGGGTCTACGTCGAGAACCTGCTCTACCGCGACTACCGGGTCGATCGCGACAGCCAGTGGTACAGCTGGTCCCTGCCGGACGGGCGCGACGTGCGGGTTCACGAGCAGGGCATCGTCTATCTGCACAAGGTGCTCGCCCGACGCCCGAAGCTCGCCCGCCGGCTGCGGGAGGAGCCGGGCAACACGCAGATCCTGCTCGGTCTGCTCTGTCGCCATGGGCCGGCAGAGCACGGCTGGCGGACGGTCGAGATCCGCCGCGATGCGACCCTCTCGCCACGTGGCGAGGCGCCCGACTTCGTCGACCACCTGGCGCTTGAGCTCGCCGCGCAGCGGGCGCGCCTGGCCGAGCACTACAGCGACGATTCCAGGCGCCGGCGAGCCGAGTACGGGCCGCTCTGGCTGATCCGCGGCGAGTGCTGCGCCGAGGTGCCCGAAGAGATGTCGCTGTTCGACGTCGTCGAGGCGGCGCCGGTGCCGCTGGCGGCTGCGTTCGCCGAAGATCCTGAGGTGCAGCGCCTGCTCGTCCGGGTCCTCGACGCGCTGAACGAGCGCTACATGCTGCTGCGCGCCTGCGGGCTCGATCCCGAGGTCTGGCACGATCGCGACGAGCCCTCGATCGCGCGGCTGCGCGAGATGAAGCAGCTGCGCAAGCCCGCCGAGGAGCTGCTCCGGCTCGGCATCGAGACCGACAACATCGATGCCTATCGGCGCGCGTTCGCCAGTCTCAAAGGCCGCGCCAAGCAGTTCGCCGGCTCCGCCAGCTTCGACGACTTCGCGACCACCGAGCATGGTATGGCTATGCTGCGCTACGCCTCGCTCTCGCTCGACGAGCCGATTGCGACCGACGACGAGGGCGAGGAGCGGGCGCGCTACGAGACCATGGCCGATCCGAACGCCCTGGACGTGGAGGAGACGGTGACCCGACGCCGCGCCGCCGGCCAGTGGGTCGAGCTGCTGATCGACGATCGCCCCGAGTGGTTCGACCCGCTGATGCGCTATTTCTTCGTCCAGGTCATCGGCCAGGAACGGCCGGTCCATGGCGGACCCGGCGATCCGGGGGTGCTGCATGATGGCGAATTTCAAAGGCTGGTCGAATCCTATCCCGAACTGACCGTCTTAGACGAGGGTGAATTGGCCGAGCAGCTCGTTCAGCGAGCCGAAGCGATCATCAAACGCGGTCTTCGGCGGCACGCCTCGCCCAACGGCTAGCCAGTTCGTACCAGGAGAGATCGTTCCATGACCGACCGCAAGCTGTCCGACACCGAGGCCTTCGAGCTCTGGCAGAGGGCCGAGCGACGTCTGCGGCTGATCGACACCGAGCCGCCGGTCGCCCTGGCCGAGGTCGACGCGCTGCTCAAGGTGCTCGGACCGCGCGAGCGCGACGAATCGCTCGACGCCTGGCTGAAGCGTGGTCGGGCGTCTGCACCCGCGCCGGCCGAGCGGCCGTCGGCCGAGGTCATCCCGTTCAGCCCCCAGTTCAGTGCCAGACGGCAGCGGTTCACGCCGGTCGCCGAGATCGTACGTCTCGCGGCCGACAGCGCCGGGCGCGGCATCCCCCTGCCCACGCGCGAGCTCGAGAGCGCCGACGGCCGCTTCCGGCTCAAGGTCACGCGCGAAGCCGATCAGGTCGTGATCGCGGTGCAGGCGCTCGGCTTCGCCGCCGATGAGTTCGCCGGGCGGACGCTCGGCCTCGCGCCGGCCGCGGGCGCTGCGGTGCCGGTCGCGGTGCTGCAGCTCGACCGCGATGGCGACGGCTCGGTCCGCCTGCCCGACAGCGACGAGCTGCGCCGCGCGCTCCTCAACCCCGTGCTCGGCCTGATCGAGGACGTCTAGCCGGCCGAAAGCGCCGCCGGCGGGCAGCAGCGACCATGTCCAGCCGTCGCACCGTCCACATCCCGATCGTCCAGCCGGGCGGCCTGAGCGCTGCCCGCGACGCCGCCGAGGATCGCCTGATCGAGGTCTACACCCAGCATTACGCCTTCGATCCCCTGACCAAGCAGGAGGAGGCCGAGAGCCGCGAGGTCGACGCCCGCGCGCGCGACAAGGACTGGGATAGGGTCGCGGCGCCGCTGCGCAAGGTCGGGCTCTATCAGGCCGGCTGCGCCGCGGCGAGCGCGGTGCGCAAGCTCGGCATCCGCCAGCCGCTCACCGCCCTCTATCAGCGGATCTCGCGCCTGGCCTGGATCGAAGGTCAGCGGCTGCAGCCGGCCGGCGCCCGGGGACCGAGCGAGGGGCGGAGCGCCGAGCTCGGTCTCGCGCTGGTGCTGCTGATGTGCGCCAGCGGCAGCCGCCACCGCCAGATCATCGCCACCGGCGCGCTCGGCGGTCAGCCGCGCGGCGCGATCGACGACGACGTCGAGGTCCTGCCAGTCGGCAGCCTGCCCGAGAAGCTGCGCCTGGTACTCACCCTCGCGCAGCACGGCGGCCTGCCGGGCCTCGGTGCGGGCCGCGAAGTGCTGTTCTTCACGCCGTGCCAGCTCGAGCGGGACGGCGGCCCGGGCGCGGAGGTCGAAGCGCTGCCCGAGGTCGGCCGCCTGAAGGAGCTCGGCGTGCGGGTCGTGCCGGTCGGCCGGCTGAGCGAGGCGGCCGCCGAGCTCAAGGCGCTGCGCGCCCGCCATCTGTTCCACGACCATCTGGCGCAGGCGATCGTCGCCTGCCTCCTGCTCGTCGCCGTCAGCGGCTACGCCTGGTCGACGCTGCGCCACCAGCCGATCCCGATGACCTTCCTGCCCGGCGGCGGGGCGGCGCTCGAGCCGGAGCCCTATCAGGCCTGCTTCACCAAGGACGGGGGCTTCTACCCGATCCCGCTCGGGCGCGAGGGGCTTGCCCGCAGCATACCGGTCGGCGAGACGCTGGGCTGGCGGCTTCAGGTCGGCGATCCGGCGAGCGGGCCGAGCGGTCTTGGCGCCTGGCTCGCGCCCGAGCGCTACTACCTGGCCGAGGTCATGGTCTCGGAGCATTCGCGGGCGAAGATCATCGTCCCGCAGCTCGCCGGGACCGAGGTGGTCAGCCTGCCGCCCGGCGGTATCTGGGAGTGGGGCTGGCAGCTCAATGACCGGGTCGAGAACAATGGCCTCGTGCTGCTGGCTCAGGCCGGCCAGCCATTCGATCCGGAGGCCCTGCGCGAAGCCTTGATCGCAGCATTTCCGAGCGCCGCCGGCACGACCGACGACGCCGCGCTCGACGTGACCGCGGCGGTCAATTTCCTGGCCGGCAAGGCGCCCGGCGCGGCAACGTTCATCATTCAGACAGTAGAGAGGTCAGTCCGATGCGATCCGTGACTTCGTCGACCGTCGCGCGGCCGCCCCGTCGCCGGCGCGGCGCGCTCCGGATCGCGGCGGCTCTGGGCGCGGCGATCGCGATCGTCCCGGCGACGAGCGGGGCGGCGGCGGCCGATTGCCCCTGGATCGTCCAGCCCACCGCCAGCAGCCTTGATTTGGCGTCCGCGCCGCCGGTCTTCGGCATCGCCTTCGACGGCCTCTGGCAGACATCGAAGGTCTTCTACGGCTTCACCGTGACATCGCTCGATCTGGCCTGGCAGCTGAGCAATCAGCACGCCCTGCCGGCGCTACGCTCCGACGCACGCAAGCTGGAGCCGAAGATCAGCCCCGAGGGAGCCACGGCCTATCAGCTGGCGTCGGACTCGATCGAGCCGCGCACCATCTATCTCGTCGCGGCCGCCGGGGTGATCGACGAGCTCGAGCAGATCGGCGCCCGGATCGAGCCGGCCCGGCCGATGGCGCTCAGCCAGCTCACGCCCAGGACCCGGGGCGGCAGCGACTGGTCGGGGCCGCTTCCGCCGCGCAGCCTGCCTGGGGTCGAGATCGCCGGCCCCGCCGAGCCGACGACCGGCGCGGCCGACCACACCGGTTCCGTCCTGGCCGACGTCCAGATCTGCGCCTATCAGGTGTCGCTCCGCTGATCAGACCCCGCAACTGAGCTCGCCGATCCTGACCCGTGAGGCCACCGAACGGTCGCACCCGAACCGGCCGGTCGCGCGGCGGGGTCGAAAACGACTCCCCGGCCCCCACGGAGCGTGCTACGTTCACGTCAAGTCATACAGAATTCGGGGAGGTCGCCAATGCTCCGGGTATTGCCCCTGCTCGTCTGCGCCGTCGTGCTTTCAGTCGGGGCGGCTCAGGCGCAGAACACACCCTCGCCAGCGGATGCCAAGGAATACATCATCTGGCCGCACAATGGTGAGGTCATCCACGGCGGCAAGCTATGGGTGCGCATGGGGCTGAGAGGCATGGGCGTGGCGCCTGCGGGCGTCGACAAGCCCAACACCGGGCACCATCACCTCCTGATCAACACCGATCTGCCGCCGCTCGACGAGCCGATCCCGAACGACAAGAATCACCTGCACTTCGGCGGCGGGCAGACCGAGGCGCGCCTGATCGACCTGCCACCCGGCACCTATACTCTGCAGCTCGTGCTGGGCGACGCCAACCATTACCCGCACAAGCCACCGGTCTATTCGGAGAAGATCACGATCACCGTCGCGCCCTACTAGCGCGGCCCGCGTCCGACCCGACCCGGCATCGAAGCCCGCACCGACCCACGAGGGAAGCGCCCCATGACCAAGATCGCCGCCGCCCTGCTCCTCGGATCCCTGCTGGCGGCGCCCGCGGCGCTGGCCGGCGACACCCCCTCGCCCAAGGACGCCTACGTCTATATCGGCTGGCCGAACGATGGCGAGGTGATCAACACCCGCAGTATTCGAGTTTGGTTCGGCCTGCGCAACATGGGCGTGGCGCCTGCGGGCGTCGACAAGCCCAACACCGGGCACCACCATCTCCTGATCGACGCCGATCTGCCGCCCTTCGATGAGCCGATCCCGAGCGATCGCAACCACGTGCACTTCGGCGGCGGTCAGACCGAGGCGGTGATCGAGCTGCTGCCCGGCACGCATACGCTCCAGCTGATCATGGGCGACAAGGATCACATCCCGCACAACCCGCCGGTCTACTCGGAGAAGATCACGATCACCGTGCGCTAACGCGCCTGAAGGAAACGGAAGAACGAAATGAAACGCAAGGTTCTCACGGCCGCAATCCTGGTCGCCATTGCCGGTACAATGGCTGGAAGTGGTGCGAGCGCGCAAACCGAGAAGCCGAAGTTCTATGTGAACTTCATCGGTGGTCCAGAGATTCAGTTTTTTGCTGTGGTCAAACGGGGCGTCGAGGATGCGGGCAAGGATCTGGGGGTGGAAGCGATCTACAGCGCGCCCAAGTGCTGTGACATCAACTTGCAGACTCAGATGCTCAAGTCGAACGTGGCGGCGCAACCGGCCGGCATCGCCGTTGAATTCAATGATCCGAAAGCGTTGACCAAGCCAATCCTGGATGCACTCGATGCCGGGATCCCCGTGATACTCGTCAATACGCAGAACTTTTCGGAGGAAAGCGATCCGCAAATCAGGGCGCTGGCGTACGTCGGGCAGGATGAGTTCACGTCGGGGGCCAAGGTCGGCGCGGGTCTGTTGCCTCATCTGAAGCAGGGCGCGCGAGTGGTATGCCAGAACCCGGGCCCGGCGCAGATCGTGCAGACCGTGCGTTGTGACGGGCTGAAGAAATTTCTGGAGGAAAAGATCGGCGCCAAGGTGGACACGCTGGTCAACACGGCATCGACGCCGAGCCAGGGGCTCGCCGTGCTCGACGGCTACATGCGCGCCAACAAGGACACGGCCGCAATCGTCAGTCTGAATCCGGAAACGGGCACCATCGCCTGCCAATGGGTGGAAAAGAACGACGCCCAGGGCAAGGTCACTCTCGGTGGCTATGACATCTCTCCTGCCGTACTTGATTGCATCAAGCGTGGCATCACGGCGTTCACGCTGGTGCAACAGGCCTACGCACAGGGGTATTTGTCGGTGGTCGATCTGTACTTGAAGACCAAGTACGGAATGACGCCGTCGAACATCGATACCGGCACGCTGCTTGTGACGAAGGACAATGCAGCCGCGTTCCAACCGGTCGTTGACTCTGGCCGCGGCGGCTGAGAAGATCGGTGTCTGGTATCCATTGAGGCGCCCGGAACGGTCGCAGCGCCGCGGCCTGTTCATACGCACGGGCGCCTGTTCCTCGGAGACCGCTGAAAGCTGATGAGCGGCCAAAGCACTGATGCGGCCGCGGGCGCAGGTGCGCCGAGTCCCCCGCGCCGCAGCGGGGTGCGGTCGGCGCTGCTGCGTCTTTTCGCCATTCAGGAACTCGGGGTCCTCGTCGCCGGCATCGTCATCGGCGCCGTGTTCGCGTTCTTCTCGCCCGAGTTCCTCACCGCCGCTTCGGCCGGCTCCATCCTCGCCAGCGCTGTCCAGTTCGGGATCGTCGGGCTGGGCGTCACGGTCTTGATGATCGCGGGCGAGTTCGATCTCTCGGTCGCCTCCGTCTACTCACTATGCCCGCTCGTAATGGCCTCGCTCTGGATCGAGCATCACCTCAACGTTGCCGTTGCCTTGGGCCTTGCGCTCTGTCTGGCACTCGGCATTGGCCTGCTCAACGGGCTGGCAACGTTCCTCCTGGCGATTCCTTCTTTCATCATCACTCTGGCCACGGCGCTTTTCTGGGCGGGCGTCAGCCTCAACCTCACCGGCGGTTATCCCATCTCCTACTTCGGGGACTCCCCGGTCATGAGCTGGCTCGGCACGGCCGAGATCGGACACAGCAAGATCTCCGTGTCGATTCTG
>JBKPDM010000112.1:0-12531 GCA_046727895.1 Pseudomonadota bacterium
GCCGAGCGCTGCATGTCAGGTTCCCGCGTACCGCTGCCAACCGCTCTCGAAAGCGGCGCAAGAGTAGCTGTCGCGGGCTAGCCTCCTGCACGCCTCAGCCGAGCGCCGACCCCGCGCGTGAAATTGGTCATCAGGCTAGCCGACTACTCTTGTCCGCGCGTTGATATGCATCAAGGTCTGGGGTTGTGATATGAGATCCGAGTCCCTGCCTCGGGCGCGGGAACGTCCGGTTGTCACTAGAAAACTGCGGCATTATGTAGCAAGAACACCAAGCTAGGTGCGTTTGCTACCTAATGTCGGAAAACTGACATCAAGCGCTCGAACCCGCGTGTCCCGGCTTCACCGGGACCTCGCGGCTGACGGTCATGGAGGAGTTGAGGAGGCCGGCGATTTGGGCAGTTCATTCGCGCCGGCGAGCCGTGCGGCTGGCCTCAGCCGCGCATCCGGCGAATGACGATCACCCCCATGACGACCAGGAGGGCGGCGGCGAGGAGCAGGAACAGGACGATCATCAGGGCGCCGCCCAGGATCGCGCTGAACGTCTTCCAGAAGCCCAGCTGCGCGATCAGGATGACGAGGACGAGGAAGAAGAGGAGCGGCATGACACTGAGGCCCTCCTGGTTGGCGGCGTCGGCGTCCGGCAACAACTCGGGCCTGGAGCACCGGACGCAGACCATAGACCACCAGCGATGCGGGACCAGCCGCTACCGCGCGGCGGAGCGGGCGTCGTCGACGGCGATGTCGAGCCAGCCGAGCGCGGTCGTGCGGGCGAGGTCGCCGGGCCGCAGCAGCACGGTCGTGGTCGCCGATTCGACCACGGCCGGGCCTTCGACCGCCTGGTCCGGCGCGAGCGCCTCGAAATCGAAGACCGGCACGTCGCGCCATTCGCCGAGGTAGATGCGCCGTCGGGCGCGGGGCGCGGCCGGCGGACGGTCGGGCAGGCCCGGCTCCGCGGGCGGGTCCGGCAGCCTGCCGACCACGGCGACGCGGGCGTTGACCAGCACCGCCTCCTGATCGCGGAGCGCATAGGTGTAGAGCTCCTCGTGCCGGCGGTGGAAGGCGGCGGCGAGCTCCGAGAGCAGGTCGGGCGTCTGCCAGTCGATCGCATCGAGGCCGACGCTCACCTCGAAGATCTGCTCGCCATAGCGCATGTCCGCCGAGCGGTGGACCAGCACCTCGCCTTCGAACGACGCTTGGGCGAGCCGGCGGCGCCCCTCCGTCTCCATCTCGGCGTAGACGGCTCGAAGGGCTGCGGCATCGAGGTGGCTCGCGTCGCCGATGTGGGTGCGCGCGATCTCGTAGCGCAGATCCGAGGTGAGCATGCCCCAGGCCGAGAGCACGGCGGCAAGGCGCGGCACCACGACCCGCTCGAGATCGAGCTGGCGGGCGAGGTCGGTGACGTGGAGGCCGGCCGCGCCGCCGAAGGCGAGGAGGGCGAAGCGGCGCGGGTCGACGCCGCGGCGCACCGAGACCAGCCGGATGCCCTCGGCCATGCGCGTGTTGATCACGCGATGGATGCCTTCGGCTGCGCTGAGCCGCTCGACGCCGAGCGCCGAGGCGATCCGGTCGACCGCCGCGGCGGCGGCGGCGGGGTCGAGGTGCGCGCGGCCGCCGAGGAAGTTGTCCGGGTCGAGGAAGCCCAGAACCAGGTTGGCGTCAGTAACGGTCGCCTCGAGGCCGCCCCGGCCGTAGCAGGCCGGCCCGGGCTCCGCGCCGGCGCTCTCGGGTCCGACGTGCAGCACGCCCCCGGCATCGACCCGGGCGATCGAGCCGCCGCCTGCGCCGATGCTCACGATGTCGAGCGCCTGGAGCGCGACCCTCTGGCCGGCGATGCGCCGGTCGGAGGCGATCTGCGCCTCGCCGCCCACGACCAGCGAGAGGTCGGTGCTGGTGCCGCCCATGTCGAACGGCATCAGATCGCCCTGGTCGATCAGGCGCGCCGCATGGCGGCTGCCGGCGACGCCGCCCGCCGGCCCAGAGAGCACCGCGGCGGCCGCGAGCCGGATCGCATCGGCGATGGTCGCGACCCCGCCGTGCGACTGGATGATCAGCACCGGGCCAGCGTAGCCTTCTTCGCAAAGGCGCGTCGCGAGCCGGCCGAGATAGCGCTCGAGCGCCGGGCCGACATAGGCGTTGACGACCGTGGTGCAGACCCGCTCGTACTCCTTGATCTGGGGGAAGACCTCAGAGGAGAGCGAGACGTAAGCCCTGGGCAGCGCGGCGCGAAGGGCCTCCGCCGTCGCCTGCTCGTGCCGGCCGTCGCGGTATGCGTGCAGATAGCAGACGGCGACCGCCTCGACCTGCTCGCGCGCGAACTCGGCGATCGCGGCAGCCAGCGAGTCGGGGTCGAGCGGCGTCTCGACCCGCCCGTCGGCGCGAAGGCGCTCGCGGACGCCCTGGCGCCGGTCGCGCGGCACGAGCGGCTCGGGCGGCGGCTGACGGAGGTCGTAGCGATCGTCCTTCAGCCCCTCGCGCATCTCGAGGACGTCGCGATGGCCCTCGGTGGTCAGAAGGCCCACGCGTGCGCCCTTGCGCTCGAGCAGCGCATTGGTCGCGACGGTCGTGCCATGCACGATGCGCTCGGTCTGGCTGAGCATGGCGCGTCGCCCGATGCCGAGCGCCTCGGCCAGGCGCCCGAGCCCGTCCATGACCCCGATCGACTGATCGGCCGGCGTGGAAGCCGCCTTCGCGATCGTGACCAAACCCCGGTCATCGACCGCGACCAGATCGGTGAAGGTGCCACCGACGTCGATCCCGATCCGGTACATGAGCGGTTCGGTCTACCCGCTACTCGCCGCCAGGAGGGCCTCGAACCGCGGCTCGCCACGCAGCGAATCCAAATCGCTGTCATGGCGCGCCCATTCGACACGGTAACGATGACGTGGCAGCAAGTGCTCCAGCAGATCGAGCGCCTTGTCGCGATCGCCGAGACGAGCGAAAACGCATGCTCCGTTGTAGATCACGATGGGGTCGTCCGGATCCAACCATAGTGCCCGGTCCGCCAATTCGCGTGCACGCCCCAACTCGCCCATGGAGATCAGGACATTCGCGCCGACGCAGGTCGCATGGGCTCTCTCCGGGGAGAGCTCGAGCGCACGCTCCACGCGTTCCATGCATTTTCGGTCGGCGTCTGCGGCATCGCTCGCGCGACCAAGGGCCCGATACACCATGCCCAGCATGTGCAGCGAGCCAAGGTCATCCGGAGCGACCTCGGCTGCACGCTCGAAATGTGCCGCAGCTTGCTCGCACATCCCCCGCGTGAACGATGCACGGGCATAGAAGTAATGGGCCTCGAAGAGGTTCGCATCCAATCGCAGGGCTGTTTGGAATTCCCGCTCCGCCTCATCATGCTGCCCGTCCATCGCAAGGGCAAAAGCCCGCGAAGCGCGCGCTTCTGCGAGGTCCGGGTCCAACTCCAATGCCTGCGCGCTCATGTCGAGAAGGCTTTGCACCGAAACGTCCCCGCCAAACATGAGCCGGAGAGCGTCGCAATCGGTGACGCCAGCACAGGCACGCGCGTAGCTCGGGTCGATCTCAATCGCCCGCATGAACATCTTGCGAGCAGTGTCATAGGACTTCATCGAGTGCCGGTTCAGGAGTTGACGGCCGCGCAGGTAGAATTGGTAGGCTTCGATGCTGACGGTCGGTATTTTGCTGATCGTGCGGCTTTCGCCTGGCAGCAGCTTGATGGTCAGGGCATCGACGATGCTGTGGGCGATGTCGTCCTGGACGGCAAAGATGTCGGTGAGGTCACGGTCGTAGCGCTCGGCCCAGAGATGGCCGCCGCTCGTGCCGTCGATCAGCTGCGCCGTGATCCGCACCCGGTTCGCCGCCTTCCGCACGCTGCCTTCGAGCACGTAGCGCACGCCGAGGTCATGGCTGACCTGCTGCACCTTGACCGGCGTCCCTTTGTAGGTGAACGCCGAGTTGCGGGCTGCCACGAACAGGCCCGACACCTTGGACAGATCGGTGGTGATGTCCTCGGTGATGCCGTCCACGAAGTATTCCTGCTCGACGTCGCCGCTCATGTTGCTGAACGGCAGCACGGCGATCGACGGCTTGTCCGGGCGCCGCTCCGGGCCTGCGGCATTGGTGGCGGGGACGGCAACCTCACCCCACGCCCAGACCCGGACAGGGCGGGCAATGTTCTTGACCTCATGGGCACCAAGGTCGCGGAACGGCACGTCGAGCCGGCCCTGGATCATGTCGTGGGACGTGCCCGAGAGGCAGATCCCGCCGGGCTCCGCGAGCGCCTCCAGGCGGGCCGCGACGTTGACGCCGTCGCCATAGATGTCGTTGCCGTCGACGATCACGTCGCCGAGATTGATCCCGATGCGGAAGGTGATACGCCGGTCCGCGGGGATGTCGGCGTTGCGGCGCGCCATGCCGTTCTGGATCTCGACCGCGCAGCGCACGGCATCGACCAGGCTGCCGAATTCGACCAGGGCGCCATCGCCGGTGAGTTTGACAATCCGGCCGTGATGCTCGGCGACTTTAGGATCGATCAGGTCGCGGCGGTGCGCCTTGAGAGCCGCAAGCGTCCCCTCCTCGTCCGCCCCCATCAGGCGCGAGTAGCCGACCACGTCGGCCGCCAGGATGGCTACGAGCTTTCGTTCCATGCGCTGCCCAGCCACCGCTGAACCAAGCTCTAGCCCCATCCAGGTCGAGAGCCAATCTCCTTTCCACTCAAGGGACCCGGCCGGTCATCTTTTGCGCTCGGCTGAGCGATCGGTGACGAAGCCGAGCCGGCAATCGCGGGCGCGCGCCTCGGCGCTGCGTTCGGCCGGATCGCCGAAGCCGCCGCCGCCGCCGGAGCGGACGTCGAGGACGTCGCCCGGCCGGATCACGATGCCGACCTCCTTGGTCTTGAGCGGACGGTCCGGCCGGCCCGCGGGCTTGAGAACGTAGCGGTGCGGCAGGCCGTCCTGGCCGCCGAGGATGCCGCAGGCGCCGTGGCGGACGCCGTCGCCCGCGGTGTTGGCGACCGCCGGCTCCGCGACCTCGACGGTGAGCTCGAGCTCGGCGCCCGGCCCACCGCGGTAGCGGCCGTCGCCGCCGCTGTCGGGCCGGAACTCGTGGCGCCGGAAGAACAGCGGAAAGCGCACCTCGGCCACTTCCAGGCTGCCGAACTTGATGCCGCCCGCCGCCTGCCATTCGCCAGCAGCCGGCCAGCCGTCGCCCGCGGGCGAGGCGCCGCCGCCCGGGCGCGCCTGGAACAGGTGCCAGATGAACGCCTTGCCGCTGCGCGGGTCCCGGCCCTGGAGCGCGATTCGAAAGCGCCGCCCCCAGCCGGCCATGGCCCGATCGGGACAGGCGGGAGCGAGCGCCTTGATGATCGCCTCGAGGATCTCCTGGCCACAGTGGTTGGTGCAGAGGGTGACCGGCGCGCCCGGCCGTGCCCAGACCACCGTGCCCTCTCTGGCGATCACCGTCAGCGGGCGGAAGGCGCCATCGTTCTTGGGCGTCTCCGGGTCGATCAGATAGGCGAGCGCCACGACCACCGCCGAGCGCATGTTCGGGTAGGAGGAGTTGACGAAGCCCACGGTCTGCGGGTCAGACTCGGAGAGGTCGACCTCGAGATCGCTGGAGCACTTGGTGACCTTGGCGCGGATGTGGATGTCGAGGGTGCCGTGACCATCGTCGTCGAGCACCGCCTCGCCGTGGTAGACCCCGTCCGGCCAGCCCGCGACGACCGCGCGCACCTGCCGCTCGGCGCCATCGAGCACGGCCTCGATCGCGGCCAGCGTGGTGGCCGAGCCGAACTCGGCCAGCAGCGCCAGGAGGCGGCGCTCGCCGACCCGGGCCGAGCCGATCATCGCCGCCAGATCGCCCCGAAACTCGCGCGGATGGCGGACGTTGAGCACGATCGTCTCGAGCACGTCCTCACGCAGCGCCCCCGCGTCGTAGAGCTTGAGCGGCGGGATCCGGATGCCCTCCTGCCAGATCTCGGTCGCCGCGGGGTTGTACGCGCCGTGCGTGGCGCCACCGATGTCGCTCTGATGCGAGCGGTTGATCGACCAGAAGGCGAGCCGCTCGCCATCGAACACCGGCACGAATGCAGTGAGATCGGGCAGGTGATTGCCGCCGTGATAGGGGTCGTTCAGGAGGTAGACGTCGCCCGGCCGGACCCGGCCGCGGAAGGCGTCGTGCACCGATTTCGCCGCCCAGGGCAGCGCGCCCACGTGGATCGGCACGTGCTCGGCCTGGGCGATCAGCCGGCCCTCGGCGTCGGTCAGCGCGGTCGAGAAGTCGCGGCTCGAGTTGATGATCTGCGAATAGGAGGTGCGCAGCATCGCCTCGCCCATCTCCTCGGCGATGGCGTGCAAGCGGTGTTGGATCACCGAGACCGTGATCGGATCGACTGGGGCGGTCAGTCGTCGGTTCACGCCGGCTGGAACTCGGGCAGGACGACGTTCGCGTCGGGCAGGAGCGCCGGGCGGATCGTGTCGCGATAGATCGCCGCGTTGACCTCATGGGTCAGAAAGACATAGGCGCCCGATTCCTCCATCAGGTCCTGCATGCGCTGGTACATGCGGTGGCGCGCGGCCGGGTCCGGGACGACCATCGCCTCGCGGTGCAGCCTGCCGAACTCGGGGCTCCGGAAGCGCTCCCAGTTCCAGATGCCGACCTGCTCGGGCGTGAACCAGGCGGTCGCGAAGGAGGGGTCCGGCTGCATGCCGTACTTCTGCAGGGTCAGCTGAATCTTCTTCCACTGATCACCCTCGGCCTCGCTGCCGAGCGACCAGAACGTGCCGGAATCGTGCTGGTTGATCTGCACCCGGATGCCGATCTCGGCGAGGTTCGCCTGGATCACCTGCGCCGCGAGCAGGCGCTCGGCCTTGGCCTCGATGTCGAGCGTGCACTCGAAGCCATCGGCGTGGCCGGCCTCGGCGAGCAGGCGGCGCGCCTCCTCGAGGTTCGGTCGCGGGTCGCCCAGGATCCTGTCGCGATGGCCGATCAGGCCGGGCGCGATGATCCCGGTCGCCCGCGTGGCGACGCCGAAATAGGCCGCCTCGAGCACCGCGTCGACGTCGACCGCCCGTTGCACCGCGCGCCGCACCCGGATGTCGTCGAACGGCGGCGCCTCGGTGTTCATGCCGAGCCAGACGTAGTCGAGCGAGGGTTTCCGGACCAGCTTCACGCCCGGCTCCGGATGCTCCTCGTAGGTCGGGATCGAGCTGACGCTGATCGCGGTGTAGTCGAGCTCGCCTGCCTCGAAGGCGATCTCGGCCGCCTTCTCGTCCTCGATCGGGACGATGCGGATCTCCTCGAAGCCGCCGCGCTCGCCGTTCCAGTCCGGGTTGCGCGCGAGCACGAGCATCTGCTTCGGGCGCCATTTTTTGATCACGTAAGCGCCCGCCGTGGCCGGGGGTGTGGTCGTGAACCGGCCGCCGGCCCGCTCGAGCGCCTTCCGGCTCACGATGCAGCCCGAGGCCGAGGGCAGCGAGCTGGTCCAGAGCGGCACGAACGGCTCCTTCAGGACGATCACGCCGGTGTAGCGGCTCTCGACCTCGACGTGGTCGAGGGCGGCGAAGTCGTCCCGGTACTCCGACTGCTGCGCCGGATCGGCGATCCGCTCGTAGCTGAACTTGACGTCGTCGGCGGTCATCTCGCCGAAGCCGCCCGTGAACAGAATGCCCGGCCGGAGGGTGAACCGGACCCGCGTCCGGTCCTCCTGCTCGATCGATGCGGCCGCCGCCGGTCGCCAGTCCCATTCGTCGCCGGTTCGATAGTCGATCAGCCTGGTGAAGAGGCAGCGCAGGATGTCGCCCTCGGGCTGCCCCTTTCTGTGCGCCGGATCGAGCACCTGAAGGTCGGCCGAGGCGCGCACCCGAAGCACGCGCATGTTCTCGGCATGCCCGACGCGCGGGCGCACCATCGCAGCCGCCCCGAGCAGGCCGGCCCCTTGCAGCAGGCGACGTCGCGAGAGCCAGGGGCAGTCCATCGAACACGGTCCACGGGCTTTGTGCAGCCGCGCAAGGACGTGGTTCACCCAAGTCATGGCCGGATCAAGTCCAATGCTGTCCGGTTAACCTTTCATCAATCATTGGCCCCTACCATGTCATCATCCGGATGGTCCATGCGATCCTGGGAGTCTGTCCGCCTCAATCAACCGGCCGGCGTGGATTCCCACGGTCGCATGGACCATCCGAACAAAGAGTTGACGCCGCAAAAGCTAAGCTTCGGTTAACGCCTCGACCACCGTGTTGCCGCATGACGCCGCCGGAGTGCTGGCGAACAGCCCAATCACGACGGTTGGGCGAACAGCGGTGCATCAAGTCCCGGCACGACAACCGAGAAGCGAAAGCCTTTGCCTGGGTCGACGCGCTCAGGCCGGGCGGAACTCGGGCAGGACGACGTTGGCGTCGGGCAGGAGGGCCGGAACGATCGTGTCGCGGTAGATCACGCCATTGACCTCGTGAGTCAGGAAGACGTAGGCGCCGGATTCCTCCATCAGATCCTGCATCCGCCGGTACATCTCATCACGCTCGGCCGGGTCGGTGGTGACCATGGCCTTCTGGTTCAGCTCGCCGAATTCCTTGCTCTTGAAGCGCTCCCAGTTCCAGACCCCGACCTGCTCGGGCGTGAACCACTCGGTCGCGAAGGAGGGGTCGGGCTGCATCGAGAAGCGGTTGATGATCAGCTGGATCTTCTTCCACTGATCGCCATCCTTCTCGCTGCCGAGCACCCAGAAGGTGCCCGAATCGTGCTGGTTGATCTGCACCTGGATGCCGACCTGGGCGAGGTTCGCCTGGATGACCTGGGCCGCCGAAAGTCGCTCGGTCTTGTTCAGGATGTCGAGGGTGCAGCTGAAGCCGTTCGGGTGGCCGGCCTCGGTCAGCAGCTCCTTCGACTCCTCGAGGTCGGGCTGGGGATCGTTCAGGAGCTTCGGCCGGTGGCCGATCAGGCCGGGGGCGACGATCCCGGTCGCCCGGTCGGCGGCGCCGAAATAGGCCGCTTCCAGCACCGCGTCGACGTCGACCGCCCGCTGCACCGCGCGCCGCACCCTGGGGTCGTCGAAGGGCGGCGCATCGACATTCATGCCGAGCCAGACGTAGGCGAGCGAGGGCTTGCGGATCACCTTGGCGCCGCCCGGCGGGTTGGCCTCGTAGGTCGGGATCGAGCTGACGGCGATCGCGGTGTAGTCGAGTTCGCCCGCCTCGAAGGCAATCTCGGCCGCCTTCTCGTCCTCGATGGGAAAGATCTGGATCTCCTCGAAGCCGCCGGGCTCGCCGTTCCAGTCGGGGTTGCGCACCAGGGTCAGCTTCTGCTTGGGCTGCCACTGCTTGATGATGTAGGGTCCGGCCGTGGCCGGCGGGTCGGTGGTGTAGCTGCCGCCCGCCTTCGCGACCGCCGCCTTGCTCACGATGCAGCCCGAGCCCGCCGGCAGCGAGCTGGTCCAGAGCGGCGCAAACGGCTGCTTGAGAACGATCACGCCGGTGAGCTTGTCCTGGACCTCGACATGGTCGAGCTGGACGAAGTCGTCGGCGTACTCCGACTGTTCCGCCGGATCAGCGATCCGCTCATAGCTGAACTTGACGTCCTCGGCGGTCATCTCGCCGAAGCCATTGGTGAACATGATGCCGGGGCGAAGCGTGAACTTGACGTGGGTCGGATCGACCTGCTCGATCGCGGCGGCGCCGGTCGGCCGCCAGCCCCACTCGTCGCCGATCTTGTAGTCGATCAGCTTGGTGTAGATGCAGCGCAGGATGTCGCCCTCGGGCTGCGCCTTGCGGTGCGCCGGATCGAGCACCTGCAGATCGGCGTAGGAGCGCACCCGGAGCACGCCCCCAGCCTCGGCGAGGGCGAAGCGCGGCCGCGCGGCGGCGGCGAGGCCAAGCGCTGCGCTGCCCATCAGGACGCGGCGCCGGGAAAGACGAAACCACTGCATGCCCATGCCTCCGTCGTTCTGCCGCCTCAAGGAGGCGGTCGGTTGTTTTGCGGGTCGACCCGCTGCTTGGCGAGCGATGCTAACACACTCCCTCGGCCTCGCCAGCCGATTTGCGTCGACTGGGAGGCGGCTAGACCAGATCGCGTGGAATCCGACGATCCGAGGTGCGAGAGAAGACGCGCTTTTCGGCCTCGAACGCCTCCATGATCGCGGCGATCTCGAAGCTCTCTTTGGTGCAGGTCATGACCGCGCGCGTCTCGGTCCGAATCCACCAGTCGCTGTGCCGTACCACAAAGATCGCTTCCTGCATACCGGCCAAAAACGGCCCTGCGAGGATGCCTACAGCGAAAGCGATAGAAGCTCCGATGACCTTGACTCCCATGGTCGTTTCCTTCGTAGCAGCATTGCGGAGCGCTTTTCCGCCTGCTTGGGTTCGCCCCGCCCTTAGTATCGGGCGGCTGACCATGACGGGGCCCTAGCTGCATCATAGATGATTGCGCGCAAGATATGACCAGAGTTCGAAGCCGACCGACGACGATCGTCGCCCGGTTCAGTCTACGGTTATTGCGCCAGCGAGAGATACCGACCGAGATTGACGTCGAAGCCGTTGCTCTCCCAGCCGACCACCTTCGCCGACACCATGTGATTTGAGGCGTAGTGAAAGATCGGGATGATGATCACATCATCCATAATCAAGCGCTCCGCCTCCACCAGCACCTTCATGCGCTCCGCCGGATCAGCCGTTTCGCGCGACCTCTTGATCAGCGCGTCATACTTCGGATTCTGATGGTGGGGATAGTTGGTTCCCTGGTTGTCCGACGTGAATTGCTCGAGAAAGTTGATCGGATCTGCGAAATCGGCGATCCAGGCTCGCGCGACCGACATCGTATTCGTGATGCTCCAGCTTCTCGTAGTGCTCCGCTCGCTCGGCGCTCGCAAGCCTGACCAGAGCGATGCGCTTGTGATCGCCATGCCGATCCGAAGGGTAACGCAATTCGAATTTGAGCGGGTTCTTCTCTGCGCCGGGAGGAGCGGCGAGGGGGGAAACAGAGATTGGTGCCGGGACACCGGCCGGATTGGACAGGCTGCCCGGCGTGCCGGTGCCTTCACGCTGGCGGATTTCGTCGCTCAAGCGCGAGGTAGGGCCGATGCCGGTTCGGAACGGATTAACCAATGTCGTTCTCCAGAATGCGAGTAAGGGCTGAGTTCAACTTCGCGGCCTCCGGGATCGAGAGCCTCATATCAAGCTTGACCCCGGAATTGTCATGGGCGCGCGTCCGGATGAACACGGTGCTGCGCTTGACGTAGACTTCGGACACGACTTCCAGATCCTCAAGCTCGACTTCAGGCATGAGCTGTCTCCTGTGCCGGTGCAGCCTTCCGCGCGCCCATGCCAGTTCGGAGATGGCGGACGTCCGCCGGTGGGTCAGGAAGGGATATCGGCTGGGGATGACCCTCGAAGGCCCGGTCGCGATCGACCTCGATCCCCAGGAGGCATACATGGGCTTGGCCGTGGAGTTCGTGGATCTGCCGGGGACGTCGATGCAACGGACGCCAAGAGGCGGGATGCACTACCTGTACAGGACAACAGCAGAGAATAGCGCAGATGCCAGGCAGCGCATCGGGTGGCGGACGTACCTGAAAGGCCAGGTCGACATCAAGGCCGGGCCGGGCAGCTTCATCGTTCTATACCCGAGCGAGCACTGGCAATGGCCGATGCCAGAGCTGTTCAATGAGTTGCCAGAGGCGATTGCCGGAGTCCTTGAGATGGCCGAGCGGACACGGAACTACCGAGTGAGCGATCGGGTGCTGGCCAAGCTGCACGACGATCGGAGGAAGCTGCCCGGGGCGATGCCTGGGCGCCAGAGTGCCGAGCTGAACAGGATGGCGTTCGTCTGGGGCAAGTCTGTGGCGAAGGGCTTCGTGGGGGCCGAGACGGTCGAGGGCGTGCTGCTCTGGGGGGCGGCGGAGATGGTGAACCAGGCCGGCCGGGACCATGGACGCGGGGGCAGCTGCTGGACGTGATCCGGCGTGGGCTGGTGGCGGGCCATCGCGCCGGCTGACCTCTGGGCGCGCATCCGCCTGGCCTGGCTGGCCGATCTGGCTGATGGCGCGAGGGCTCTATCGCGAGCTGCCGAGCGACGCGTTCGCGGCCGTTATCGCGGAGGATGCGGGATTGCTGGCGCTGATCGAGAGCCTCGCGCTTGCGGATGCGATGGCGCGGATAGCACTACTGCGCGGGCTCCGGCTGTTCTCGCTCGGTGTCTGCTGAGCTTTCGCGTCGACATCACACCGCCCCAATCCACACTCACCATGTCGCTCTGAAGATACTTCGCGCGGGGGCCTCACGCGAAGTTCGCCCTCACGCTCTTGGGCTTCCCGGGCGTCGCGCGCCCAGGGGCCGCTAGCATTATGCTAGCGGGGGCCAACGCGGGCGTTCAGCCGCGCCTTGCAACGGGACCAACCAGAGAATGGCCCATCGCCCTCGCCGAAGACCAGATCGCGCTCTGGCACGCGGGGCAATCCCCGAGTCGCCCGCGACCTTTTTGCCCGCGCCTGGATTTCTCGCCTAGCCTTTAGGTACATGACAACCAGCTCAGCCAACGGCACATTGTGCGGGCGCTTGTTGTTCGTCCTCT
>JBKPDM010000113.1:0-4835 GCA_046727895.1 Pseudomonadota bacterium
GAGGGCCGAGCCCTCGGCCTTGAGCAGCCGCAGGTTCGGATGCCGCCGGCTCAGCCGGTCGAGCCCCGCGCCGGTGAGGCCGACCCCGATGTACTGGGGCGCGTTCTGAATCGCGACCGGCACCGGCGAGGCATCGGCCGCCGCGCCGAAGAACTCGATCAGCTGCTCTTCGGTAATGGGCTCCCCAGTCTGGGGCGGCTGCAGGATCACCCAGTCGGCGCCTTGCTCGGCGGCCGCCCGGACGAAGCGGATCTGCGCCGCGGGCGTCGCGCCGAACACCGTGATCGCAAGCGGCAGGCGGCCGCCCAGGTCCTCGGCCACCCACTCCAGGACCAGGCGGCGCTCCTGGGGGCTGAGCTTGCTCACCTCGGTGCCGAGGCCGAGCGCAGCGATGCCGTGCACGCCGCTCGCGACGCAATGCTCGACCTGACGGCGCATCGCCTCCCGATCCAGCCGCCCGTCGGCGTCGAAGAAGGCGTACAGCATCGGATAGACGCCCTTGAAACGGGCCATCTCGGCCATTTCCCCTCCCGCCGGGACGCGGCGACTGGCCGTAGCCTAGCCTACGGCACGACGCGAGCCTACCCGGACCGGCAAGGGGAATCTGTCGCCTCGCACCCGATTGATGCATACTTTATGCGTATGAGGCGGGCGGTGGGCAGCCGGCAAGCGATCAAGGCGCTCGAGGCCGACGGCTGGTTTCTGGTCCGGGTCAAAGGCGACCATCACCAGTTTCGGCACCCGACCAAGCGCGGCAAGGTCACCATCCCGCACCCGGTTAAGGACCTGCCCATGCAGGTCGTGGTCAGCATCGAGCGCCAGAGCGGCGTCGACCTGCGTGGGCGACGGAGACGGTGAAGATGGCAGCGCGCTTTTTTCCGGCCGTGGTCGAGCGTGGCGCGACCAACTTTGGCATCACCTTCCCGGACTTTCCTGGCTGCGTCAGCGTCGGCGACAGCATCGAGCAGGCGATCGAGCACGGCCACGAGGCGTTGGCCGCACACATCGAGCTGATGCTCGAGGACGGCGATCCGATCCCCGAGCCGAGCCCGGTCGAAGCACCTCTGCCGGCCTGGCTCGAAGGCGTGGGTGAGGTCGCGCTGCGCACCCTGGTCCGCGTCGATCTGCCCGGACGCGCTGTGCGCCTCTCGATCACCATGGACGAAGCTCTGGCCGGCGCCGTCGACCGCGCGGCGGCCGCCCAGGGCTTCACCCGCTCCGGCTTCCTCGCCGAGGCCGCCCGCCGCATGCTGCGCGAGCGCGCCGACCCGCCCGAGCCTGCACCATGAGCCGACAAACCTACGCGCGCATCGCCTGCCGATCCAAGCCGCCCCTCGGCGTCGAAGAACGCGTACAGCATCGGATAAACGCCGTGGAACGCCCTTACCTCGGTCATTGATCGCGCCCCCAAGCCCGCCACCCGGAATCTCACGACTCAGGCTGGCACAACTGACTTGTCGGCGACGAACAGGTAGCGGTTGAGGCTGAAGAAGTACTGCCGTGTCTGCCGAGCTCAGCGAACTCCGCTGCCCACGCGTCGGCCTCCTCCCGCGTCACGCCCTTACGACCGGCCACGAACGCCGCGATGATCTCGATCATGCCGTGACTGTACGCGTTGGCGTGGTAGTCGGGGTTGAAGATCGGAATGACGCGGCGCTGCCGCACCGTAAAACCGGCCGCGCGCAGAAGCGGCGCAAGGATCCTCGGTAGGTTGCCATGGACGAAGTGCTCGTCCCAGGCTGCGAGCACGCGGGCCATCCGCGCCGGATCATCCGTGTGGATCACCAGGGAGGCGTAATCGGTGTCGAGGACCACCGCTCGTCCGCCGGGCCGCAGCACGCGGTGGAGCTCCGCGAGCGCTGCCGGCAGGTCCGCTACATATTCGTAGACCTGCGTTGAGACCGCGGCGTCAAATTCACCATTGGCATAGGGGAGCCTCACCGCATCGGCCCGTTCGAACTCGACCCACGCGCATCCGCCGCAACGGCGCCGCGACATGGCGAGCATGTCCGGGCTGATGTCGATCCCGCAGATCCGCCCTCCGGCTCCCACGGTGAGAGCCATGTCGCGCGCCAGCAGCCCCGGTCCGGAGCCGACATCGAGAACCCGTTCCGCTTCCCTGAGAGCGAGCGCCTGCAGCACCTCGAACCGCTGCGCAGCGACGTCAGGTGTCAGATAGACCTTCTCGATGCGTCGACTGGCCGCCTCGTCGAATTCCAGGCCCTGGCTCATGTGGCACCTCATCCGACCCTTCCCCTTGTGCGGGAGGAGCCTTGGTGTACGATCGATAGCAGCCGGCGCGTGCCGAACCAACCGGGCATGACGTGCGGGCGAGCGGGGAGGCAAGCGGGTGAGCGCACGCGACTACGTCAACGCGGTCCGGATGGAGCACATCCAGATGGCGTTCGGCAACGTGGTCGCGCTCCGCGACGTCAACTTCGAGGTCGGCGCCAACGAGATCGTCGGCCTGATCGGCGACAACGGCGCCGGCAAGTCGACCCTGATCAAGATCGTGACCGGCGTGCTGAAGCCGACCGGCGGGCGCCTCTACATCCGCGATCATCTGGTCGACCCGGAGCGCTATTCGGTCCGCCGCGCTCATGATCTCCGGATCGAGGCGGTCCATCAGGAGAAGTCGCTCGCCGACAAGCAGCCGCTCTGGCGCAACTTCTTCGTCGGCCGCCAGATCACCAACCGCTTCGGCTTCATCGACGTCAGGCGGCAGAAGGAGCTGGCCAATCGGATCCTGCTCGAGCAGATCGGCTTTCGCGGCGCCGGGATCGACGCCGAGTCGACAGTGGGCGATCTCTCCGGCGGCGAGCGGCAGGGTATTGCGATCGGGCGCGCGATGTACTTCGACGCCGATCTGATCATCCTCGACGAGCCGACCGTGGCGCTCGCCCTCAAGGAGGTCGAGAAGGTCCTCGACTTCGTGCGGCGGATCAAGGACTCCGGCCGCGCCTGCATCTACATCGAGCACAATCTCGCCCACGTGCACGAGCTCGCCGATCGCCTCGTGATCCTGGATCGCGGCGCGGTGGTGAGCGTGATCCGCCGCGGCGAGTTGTCGCTCGCCGACCTCACCCGCTATCTGATCGATCTGCAGAGCGCGGGCGAAGGTGTCCGGGCGACATGACCCTTCGCCCCCTGCCGGCCCTCAAGATCGAAGGCCTGCCGATCATCGGCGTGTTCCTGGTGATGGTCGCGGCCTTCGCGATCGCGGCGCCGCAGGTGTTCCTCGGCTACCGCATCTACATGTCGTTTCTGGCCACGGTGCCGCCGCAGCTGATCCTGGCACTCGGGCTCACGCTGGTGATTGCGACCGGCGAGATCGATCTGTCGTTTCCTTCGATCATTGCGTTCTCGGGTTTTCTGTTCGCCTGGGCGTTCAAGTCCTACGAGCTGACCTGGCTCGCTCTTCTGCTGGCGCTCGCCGGCGGCGCTCTGGTGGGCTGGATCAACGGCCTCCTGATCGCGGTGATCGGCATTCCCTCGATCATTGCGACACTGGCCACCCAGTTCTTCTGGGGCGGCATCACGACCGTGCTGACCGGCGGCCTCTCCTACGCGATCCGCACGATCGACGACTACGCGATCCACGATGTCCTGGTCGGCCGCTTCGGAGTGGTGCCGGTTGAGGCGCTTTGGGCGACCGCGATCGCGGTGGCCCTCTGGTTCGTGCTCAACCGGCACCGCTTCGGCGAGCACCTCCTGTTCATCGGCGACAACGTCGGCGTCGCCGAGGTGGTAGGCGTCAACGTCGGACGCGAGAAGATCAAGCTGTTCACGCTGATGGGCGTGCTCGCGGCCTTCGCCGCGGTGCTGCTGACCGCCGAGAACAAGAACTTCTTCAACACCCAGGGCTCGGGCTTTCTGCTCACGGTGATGGCGGCGGTGTTCATCGGCGGCACCTCGATCTTCGGCGGCAAGGCGACGATCGTCGGCACCTACGTCGGCGCCTACATCATCGGCATGATCGAGGCGGGCCTGGTCGCGACCGGCATGCAGGGCTTCTGGGTGCGCGCCGTGGTCGGCCTCGTGTTTCTCGCGGCCGTGGTGTTCCACCTGACGATGGACCAGCCGCAGCGCCTCGTCCGGGTCCGCCGGATGTTCCGCTTCGGCGGCCGGCTCGAGCGCCAGCCCACCCCACCGGCCCGGGAGCGACCCTAGTTAAGCTGCACGGCCAGTCGGGAACGTCTGGCTCCACCCGTCCCGGACCTCTGCCCGAGGCTTTTGAGGGCCCGCTTCGAATCGCACAGCGGCACGGCCATGGCTTCGGCTTCCAGGAACCGTTGGTAACCAATTCGGAGCCAAGCGCTCGCCACTGACAGCGTGCAATCAGGTTAAGGCATAGACCTTGGCCTCCCACGGGAAGATTGGCTCGCGCCCGACCCATTCGGTCGGCACGTCGCGATCCTGCGTGATCTCGCGCCAGTGCCTGCCGGCTGGGGTCGTTGGCCAGTTCGGCACGCGGTACTCAGAAGTAGAGGCGAACGGTTGGGCAGTCTCAAAATCCGAAAAGTTGGCGACTACAACCACGGGATCATCGATGTCCGGCCGCCCCCGCCGCCAGACAAGCACGCGCTTGCCCTCCTCGAAGTCGACGTGGATGAAGTCGGTGTCGTTGACCGCGAGCGCATCCGACCTCGTGCGAAGACGGACGAGCCGGGCGCAGTATTCGAACACGCGCCGGCGCCACGGGTCCTGCAAGCGATCGAAGTTAACCGGGTCGATCTGCTTTTGCGGATGGACGACCGGCAGGTCATGCTGGTCGGCGAACTCTTCGCCCGCAAAAATCATCGGGACGCCTACCGCGGTCATCAGGCAGACAAAGG
>JBKPDM010000114.1:0-5443 GCA_046727895.1 Pseudomonadota bacterium
GTCCCGAAACCCGCGGCCCTGGGGAGAATCGGCCATGTCGGAGATTGGAATCGGCCTGATCGGCACCGGCTTCATGGGCAAGTGCCACGCCCTTGCCTTTCGTGCGGTTTCGGCGGTGTTCGCCGATGTCCCGCCGCCCCGGCTCGAGCTGATCGCCGACGTCGATGCCAAGGCGACCGAGCGGGCGGCGAGGGCGTTCGGCTTCCCTCGCTGGACCACCGACTGGCACAGCCTGATCGCCGATCCGGCGGTCGATGTGGTCGCCATCACCACGCCGAACTTTCTCCACCAGGAGATGGCCATGGCCGCGATCGCGGCCGGCAAGCACGTCTATTGCGAGAAGCCGCTCGCCCTCGACGTCGCGGCCGCGGGTGCCATGACCGCGGCGGCCGAAGCTGCCGGCACCAAGACCCTGGTCGGCTACAACTACCTGCACAACCCGGTGACCAGTTTCGCGCGCGAGATCATCGCGAGCGGCGAGATCGGCGAGGTGGTGCACTTTCGCGGCACCCACTTCGAGGACTACATGAGCGATCCGACGGCACCCCTTACCTGGCGCTGCCAGAAAGCGACCGCCGGCGCCGGCGCAGTCGCCGATCTGGGCTCGCATGTGATCAGCCTGGCGCGTTTTCTGGTCGGCGAGATCACCGAGGTGTGCGGCCGCCTGCAGACCGTGATCGTCGAGCGGCCGCTTCCGGGCGAAGCGGGCAAGAGGGGCACGGTCGAGGTCGACGATCAGGCCCAGGCGCTGGTGCGCTTTGCCGGCGGCGCGGCCGGCACGCTCGAGGCCAGCTGGATCGCCGCCGGCCGCAAAATGCATCTGACCTGCGAGATCACCGGCAGGAGGGGCGCACTCGGCTTCGATCAGGAGCGGCTGAACGAGCTGCGTCTGTTCACCTTCGGCGACCGCAAGCGGCTCGACGGCTTCAAGACCATTCTGAGCGGCCCGGAGCATCCGCCCTTTGGCGCGTTCTGCCCCGCTCCCGGCCATCAGCTCGGCTTCAACGACCTGAAAGTGATCGAGGTCCGGACCCTTCTGGCCGGGATCGCGAACAACACGGCCCTTTATTCCGATTTCCGCGAGGCCTGGCGGATCGCCGAGGTGGTCGACGCCATCCTGCGCTCGGCGAACGAGGGCCGTTGGGTTCGACCCGGGCAGTCTTGAGAGGCTTGCCGCGATCGCACGCGCTGTTCAGGATGCGGCCATGCGTCTCGAGCCGTCCGAGATTCGAGCCATCCGGCAGGCAGCGCGCGGTATTCGGCTAGCGCGCGTCCGTGCGCGTGTTCGGCTCGCGCGTCCACGATCATCTCAAGGGCGGCGACCTCGACCTTTATCTCGAGGTCGAACCCGGCCAGGCGACCTTGGCCAATGAGACGGCGTTTCGCGATCTGATCGAGCGCCCGCTCGAGGAGCTCAAGGTCGACATCGTGCTCCGCGAGCGGGGTGAAGCCCTGACGCCGATCGACGAGATCGCGCGCCGCGACGGCGTGGTTCATGAGCGCACCCGAGTCCGCGCTGCTCCGCCGTGGTCTCGTTGCGAGCGAGCGCTGCGCGGCGCGCCTCCGGCGATCGCTCGATCGCTTCGGCGTCCTCTTCCCGGTCGACGCTGCCGGCCTGCAGGCCTTCGAGCCGCAGCAGCAGGACGACATCGACGCTTTCCTGAAGCGCTTCGAGCAACTGGTACTCACGCTCCAGGACCAGCTGTTCGTCGGACTTGCCATCCGCGAGGGGGAAGATCCGCGCGAGATGTCGCGCCGCGCCGCGACCGAACTCATGGAGCGTCTTGGCGCCATCGCCTCGGCCGCGGATTTCCGCGACTTCGTCACTGTGCGGAACCGCCTCGCCGACCTCTACCTCTAGACACGAAGGGCGATCAACCGCGGTTCGTCAGACACCTTCTCGGTCGAGCTGGCTGCAGGCCTCGCGCCTTCGCCAGATCAAATGCCCGCATGCTTCCCGCTGATGCCAGCGTATCGAGCAGCTCTTTGGCCTCGATCAGGTCCGTCGTGCCGAAGCCCTCGCTGAACCAGCCGTAAACCGGCGCGAGCAGGTCATACGCCTCGGTGCGCTTGCCTTGCTCGGCCCAGAGACGGGCGAGCGCGGTCACGGCGCGCAGCTCCAGCGATCTGGCCTGCTGGGCGCGCGCGATATCGATGGCCCTTCGGAACCACGCCTCCGCTTCGGCAGCGTCGCCCGTCTCGGCCAGGACCAGCCCCCTCAGCCGGCAGAGCTCGGCCCGATAGTGGCACTCACCGGTCGCGGCGGCGATCTCGTTTGCCCGATCCAACGCCGCGAGCGCGTCGTCGAACTGGCGGGTCCAAAGATGGGCCTGCGCGATGAACCCCAGCCATTGAGTGTCGAGCACGCGGGAGCCATTTCCGTTCCAGCCGGCCAGACCACTTCGGAGCTCTGCGATCCCCTCCGCCGGCTGCCCAAGGCCGGTCAGGGCAAAGCCCCGGCAGATGCTGCCGAGAGCGAGCCACTGCGGCAGGCGATGCTCGCTGGTGATCTCGATCGCCGCCTCGGCCCGCCTTCGCGCCCGGTCAAACTCGCGTCGGAAGTTGTGCACGAGCGCGGTCCAGGTCAGAGCAGAGGTGAGGCTGGTGGCGTGCGCGAGGCGTTGGCCTAGCGCCAAGCTACCTTCGACCCTCGCCAGACCGCGGTCAGGGAAGCCAAGGAACCAAAGGACCAATGCCGAATAGAACCGGCACACGACGCCGGCGTCCTCGGTGTAGAGCAGGAGGTCGGCCGGATCCTGCGAGGCCGCGACCGCATCGTCGATCGCGATCCCCTCGTTGAGCGCCTTCGCCGCATCGGCGAAGCGGCCCAGATAGAGCAGCGTCGAGCCCAAAGCGCGCCGGGCCAACGCGCGCCGAACCGGTGTCCCCTGCTCCTCGGCGAGCGGCACCAACTGCTCGGTGAGACCATAGGCGCGCTCGAGCTCGCCGCGCACCAGATGGTGGTTCCACAGTCCCCGCAGGACCGGAAACAGCTCGGCGGATCTTCCGAGCTGGTCGCACAGCGTCCGGGCCCGCCTGTAGGTTGCTTCAACCTCCGGCGTCGGATAGCCCTTGGTCGCAATCAACGGACCACCGGTCGCCAGACAGAGCGCCAACTCCTCCTCGAGCCGCTCCCGGGCGTGCGGCAGCGTGCCGATGAGCTCCAGCCCTTTGCTCAGGTGAGCGATGGCTTCCAGGTTGGCCGAGCGGCCAGCGGCCAGCTCGCCGGCCCGGCGCCAATAGGGGATCGCCCGCTCCGCCAGGCCCGCCTCCGTCAGATGCCGGGCCAGGACCTCCGGCTCGGTCGCGCCGACAGCCGGGAAATTCTGCTCGAGCGCCTCAGCGATGCGCGCGTGCAGCTGCTGGCGCTTCGACTTGAGGAGCGACTGGTAGGCGGCTTCCTGGACCAGGGCGTGCTTGAAGGTGTAGGTCGCATGCGGCGGCGCGCCGCGGCGGAACACGAGCTCGGATGAGATCAGTTGGTTGAGGGCGGCCTGGAGGTCCGCTTCCGGTCGGTCGGCGATCGCGGCGAGCAGTGCGCAAGAGAACTCGCGGCCGATGACGGCGCCGATGTGCGCCACCTCCTTGACCTGCCCGAGACGGTCCAGACGCTCCATCAACGAGGCCTGGAGCGTCTCGGGGATCGCCACGGACAGCGGTCCGGCGAGCACGTCGCGCTCGCTTTGGTCCCGCAGCACCCCCGACTCGACCACGGTCTTGGTCAGCTCTTCGACGAACAGCGGCACCCCATCCGCCCGTTCAGTGATCTGCGACAGGATCTCGGTCGGGAGCGACCGGCGGGCTGCGACATGGCCGACCATGGCCCGACTTTGCTCCTGGCTCAGTCGGCCGAGCGTCAGGACGGACGTCTGGCTGTTGCCGATCCAAGGCGGCGGCGTGAACTCCGGGCGCAAGGTGAGCAGGAGCAGGAGGCGCTCATTCGCCGTCCGGGCAACGAGACGATCGAGCAGTTCCAACGAACTCGGGTCGATCCAGTGTACATCCTCGAAAGACACGAGCACCGGTCGCAGCGCCGCTCGTCCAATGATGTCCTCGACGAGCGCGTGGAGCAGCGCCTCGCGCCGCTGTTGCGAGCTCGGTGGAAGCGTCGCAAAGCCCGCGCGAGCGGCATCGCCGGCCGACCCGCCGTGCCACGCTTCCAGCTCAGCCAGCTGGGTTTCGGCCATGTCATCACGGCTCAGCCCCGCCTTCCGTTCCAGCCGCCCGATGATCGGGTGCAGGGGCGTGTTGGCGAAGTAGGATGTGCACTGGTAGCGGAGCGGTTCGAGGTCCTCGCCCTGGAGCCGCTCGAACAGGGCCTCGACGAGCCGTGACTTGCCGATCCCGGGCTCGCCGACGAGCAGGACGACCTGACCTTCGCCCGATGCCGCCCGCCGCCAGCGATCGATCAGCAGCTGCAGCTCGAAGTTCCGGCCGACGAGGGGCAGCGGTGCGCCCGCCTGCCGTGCCGCGAAGCGGCTCGCGAGCGGCACCTCGCGCAGAATGCGATGGAAGGTCAGGTCGTTGGCCGAGCACGGCTCGGCTTCGAAACACAGGCCGAGCAGGCTGCGGGTGTTCTCGGCCACGAGGAGGGCTCCTGGCTCGGCCAGGGCCTCGAGCCGCGCCGCAAGGTGTGGGGTCCCGCCGACGACCGCCCGCTCGGGCTGCGTGCCCTCTGCCAACAGGTCGCCGATCACCGCCTCACCCGTGGCGATGCCGACGCTGAGCTGCAAGGGTCGACCGAGCCGCGATCCGGTCTCTGCCACCTTTCCGATCAGAGCAAGACCCGCGCGCACCGCCCGCTCCGGGTCGTCCTCATGCGCAGAGGGGTAGCCGAAGAGGACCTGGAAGTAGCCTCCTCTCAGCCCGGCGATCGATCCCGCAAAGCGAGCGATGATGTCGCGGCAAGCTTGATCGTACGTGGCGATCAGCTCGCCCAGTTCTTCGGGATCGGCCTCCTGGCTCAGCTGGAACAGGTCGCGCAGTCCGGCGACCAGGACGGTGAGCTGTCGCCGCCCCACTTCTGCGGGTTGGACGCCGGTGCCCTCGGCAGGCGCGGTCTCGCCTTCGGTAGCCTCCCGTCGCCCCTCGTCCGGTGTGATCTCGCCATCGGCCCGAGCGTCGCCGCTCTGTCGGTCAGCCCAAAGCCTGACCAGAGCCGCCTTGTTCCGAATTTCGAGCTTGCGATAGATCGAAGCGATGTGCGTGCGCACCGTGCTCGGGGCAATGTACAGCGCCGCGCCGATCTCCCGATAGGTCAACCCTTCTGCGACCCTCTCCGCGATCAACCGCTCGCGCTTGGAGAGCCGAATCAACGGGTCCGCCTGCCGTGGTCCGTGGTTCATGACGGCACGCCTCAAATCGGAACTCGGAATAGTGCTCGAAATCATAGAGCGAAAATACTGCATTTGCACGATGCAAAAATACTGCATGTGCACGATCG
>JBKPDM010000115.1:0-13506 GCA_046727895.1 Pseudomonadota bacterium
GCGCGGCGGGGGGCTATACATCTTGGAATACAGGGGGTGAGGACCGGACGCGGCGCCGACGGCGCCGCTTCCTTTGCAAGGCCGTACGGTCTATTTGCCCCAGATCTTCTTGTAGGCGTCCCTGTAACCGTTGCCAGGGTCGAAGGTGTTCTTGTCGCCGCCATCGGCGTCGATGTTGGCGTTGATGAACAGGTGCGGCGGTGCGACGTAGCCGCTTGGAGGCTCGCCGGCGAAGGCGCGGTTCAGTTCGTCGATCGTCTGCCAGCCGTGCAGGTGCAGCGGCTCGGCGACCGTCGCGATCTGATACTGCTTCTCGCGGATGCGCTGGAAGGCCGGCACCGAACCATCCCCCGCCGCGATCTGGCGTGGATAACCGACGGCCGGGTCAATGCCGGCAGCCACCAGCGACGGCACCGCGAAGTCGAAGTAGAGGTCGTTGACGCCGATCGAATAGGTCCAAGCATGGCCGTATTTGGCGAGAAGCGAGGTCGTCAATTGTCCCATGCGGTTGGCCAGATCGCCAATCGGCGTGTCCTCGATCGACAGCACCTTGCAGCCCTTGCAGCCATCGATGGCGGCCTTCTCGGCATTGGTCTTGGCGGTGGCGATCGCGTAGATCGAGTCGGTGAAGAGGATCACGCCTGCCGTGCCTCCGGAGTCGGCGACGGCGTAGAGGCCCGACGCCTTGGCAACCTCGTTCGGATCCGTGGTGATGTTGGTGAAGACGCCGGGGACGGCCTCGATCTTGCCCGGGCCCGGCCCGGCATGCCAGCCGACGACCTTGATTCCCGCCGCGATCGCCTGCTCGATGATCGGCGCCTGCTCGGCAGCGTCGATGGTGCCGAGGATGATGCCGTCGGGCTTCAGCGCGATCGCTTGCGACAGCGCCGACGTGCGCGCGGGAACCGACCCCTGTCCGTCGAGGATACGAAAATCCCAGCCCATCACCTTCGCCGCTTCCTGCGCCCCGTCGCCAACGCCGCTGGCCCCCCCGTTCCTCTGATCGGCGGAGGCGTAAACGACAAGCTTGCCCTCTTGCGCCTTCGGGCCCGTCGTCGGTCCATCCCACGTGGTGACCGGCGCCGTCACTTTCTCGATGTAGGCCTTCGCCTGCTGCATGTAGGCGTCGTCTTGCGCCCAAGCCGAGCTCACTGCGAGCCCGGTGATGGCGGTGGTAGCAAGCAGCGCAGCTCCGGACACACCCAATCTTGACATCCTCGTTCCTCCTTCTCTGATGCCGGGCAAGCCGGGAACCAGCTCGTCGGCGTGCTGCGGCGGTCTCACGGGCCGCCGGCATTCCTTTCGTGTGCGGCGGTCGTGGCGGCGGCGCCTGCCTTCGCGTCCTTCGCGGTCGATCGGGTTGGCTCACGCTCGGTCTTGACCGCAGACCGGCGGCGCTGCGCAAAGCCGGCAAGGGCGATCGAAATTACAAGCGTCGTGCCATTGAACAGGGGCTCGACGAAGAAGGCGCCGCCGAGTTGCTGGATGCCCGAAATGCCAACGGCGAGGATAAGCACGCCGCATATCGTGCCCCAGACGTTCACCCGGCCTGGCTTGATCGTGGTGGAGCCGAGGAAAGCCCCCACCAGCGCCGGCAGCAGGTAGTCGAGACCGACATTGGCCTGGCCAATCCGCAGCTTGGCTGCGAGCACGCAGCCGGCAAAGCCCGCTATGATTCCCGACCCGACGAAAACGCCGATCACGTACGCCCGCACCGGGATGCCGTTGAGCGCGGCGGCCCTCTCGTTGGCGCCGATTGCATAGATGTGACGACCGATCGGCAGCCGTTCGGTGACGATCCATAGGAGAGACGCCAGCACGATCGCATAGACTGCGGGAATTGGGATGCCGGCGATCGACAGCGTATTGATTTGAATGAACCCCTGCGGCAACACCCCGATGATCTGGCGCCCGTCGGTATGCCACAGTGCAAGCGCGTAGAGGATGGTACCGGTGCCGAGCGTGGCGATGAAGGAGTCGATCTGCGCCACCTCCACAAGCAGCCCGTTAGTCAGGCCGATCAGAGCGGCGCACGTGATCACGAGAAAGATGGCGAGCGGCCAAGGAACGCCATAGTTGACCAGCAGGCTCATCGCCAGGATATGCCACATGACGATGCCGAAGCCGACGGTGAGGTCGATGCGACCGGCCATCATCGGCAAGGTCGCGGCCAGCGAAAGCAGCGCGATTATGGCCTTGTCGGCGAGGATCGAACGGAAATTAAGGTAGGTCGGGAAGGTGTTCGGCAACAGCAGCGAAAAGAAAACGATCAAGAGGACCGTCATGATCGGCAGGCCATAGACCGGCAGCAGCCGTACGATCGCCTGCCTGCGCGACAGTGCGGCGAGCTCCGACTGGGTGGGCTCCAGCGCGTTCGATTTAAGAGACTGCACCGATGACCCCGCCGCTGGGTGATGTCGCCGCCATGTGCCCGACGCTCGCGGACGCCGCCGCAAGCAGGTTTTCGACCGCGAGATCGGAATCGCCCAGTTCGGCCACCACCCGGCCGCGGTCGAATACCAGGGCGCGATGGCAGACCTTGGCGACCTCCTCGAAATCAGTCGAGATGATGATGATTGCCCCTCCGTTGTTCAGGACGGCGTCAAAGAGGCGGTAAATCTCCGCCTTGGCGCCGACATCAACACCAGCCGTCGGATCCTCGAAGACGTAGACCTTGCCGGCCAAATGCAGCCAGCGGCCGACCACGACCTTCTGTTGATTGCCGCCGGACAAAAGCTCGATGGGCAGTAGCGGATCGTTCGGGCGTAGCCCGACCCGGTGGCCAAGTTCCACGGCCGCCCGGTTCTCGCGGCCGGGGCCGAGCAGCGACAGAAGCCGCAAGCCGGCCGCCAGCGGGTTGAGAAAGAGGTTTTCCCGGATAGTCAGGTTGGGTACGACCGACTCGCCGACCCGGTCGGCGCAGACGAGATTGATGCCGTTCGCCATCGCCTGGCGCGGCGTGGCCGGGGCGACCGGCTTGCCGTCCAGCAGAATGCGTCCGCCTGTCGTGGGCACGGTGCCGAAGAGGGCCCTGCCGATACTTTCCTGGCCGGCGCCGCGCAAGCCAACGAAACCGACCACCTCGCCGGCATGGAGCTCACAATCGACCGGTCCCATCTCCCCTACCATAACGGATTGGAGGACCAGGCGCGGCTGCCCCATGCGCCGCGCCGGGCGACGAAAGACCTGCGACGGCTCTCGCCCGACGATCAGCAGGATCACCTCCTCCGGCGTCGTCTGGTCGACCCAGCGCTCCCCGGCCACCCGGCCGTCGCGCAGCACCACCATGCGATCGGCAATCTCGAACACCTCATCGAGACGATGCGAGACGTAGATGATGCCGACCCCACGGTCGCGCAGGCGGCGTAAAGCGACGAACAAGCGCGCCACCTCGTCGGCGGGCAGGCTGGCGGTCGGCTCGTCAAGCACGAGGATCTCCAACTCCGCGGCCAGCGCGCGCGCGATCGCCACCAGCGATTTCTCGGTCCGGCCGAGGCTCTGGATGCGCACATCCGGGTCGATGTCGGCGTCGAGCACATCGAGGGCTCTTGCGGCGCGCTCCCTCGCTGCCCCCCAGTCGATAAGGCTGCCGCGCCGCGGATAGCCGAGGGTGAGGCATATATTCTCAGCCACCGTCATCCAGTCGATCAGGCCAAGGTCCTGATGGATGAACGAAATCGGCAGGCGGCGCAGCGTGCTGGTCGCGTCGCGCCCGCGGAACTCTATGCTGCCGGAATCCAGCGTGTAGACGCTGGCGAGGATCTTGATGAGCGTCGACTTGCCTGCACCGTTCTCGCCGAGCAGGGCGAGGATCTCGCCGGCGCGGACCTCGAGGTGAACGTCATCGAGCGCCAGCGTGCCGCCGAACCGCTTGGTCATGCCGCGAAACGACAGGATGGGGCCGGCAACCTCGGACGCCCGGCCCGCAGCGCTCGCTTGCAGCGCCATCCCCGAGCCTCCCCCGGCTGCACAGGCGCTCGAGCGCCCTGCCTCGGCGCTCTTGGCTGGCAAGGTGTCACCCTTTGCCGGGCGCAGCAACTGCTTTCTCCGCCCGGGGTACTCAACGCGTCCTTCGTCCACACGAGTACTTGGGACTGGCGGCCCGGGCGACCGCAGGCCCATGTGTTGTGCTGACGAAAGCACGTGTTATGAAGATATCTGCCGCCTGGGTCGGTGGACTTGGTTCAAGAACATTATTGAAGGGGCGCGGTGGCAACTGGCGGTCGGAGAACGACGCTTCGAGGCGATAAGTCCGAACGAGCGGCCAGCGCCCTGCTCGCGCTCGTCGCGCTGGCGCTTTCGGCGTGCACGGTCGGCCCCGACTTCGCCACGCCGTCGGCAACGGTCGGATCAAGCTGGATCGAGACGGGCGATCCGAGGGTCAGTACAAAACCGGCAGATCCGACCTGGTGGAAGGCGCTGGACGATCCGACTCTCGACCGCCTGATCGACACCGCCCACCGGCAGAACCTGACGCTGCACCGCGCGGCCGTGCGGGTGCTCCAGGCGCGGGCCCAGCTCGGCGTCGCGATCGGCGATCTCTACCCGCAACAACAGCAGGCGAGCGGCAAGCTCACCTACGTGAACGTGAGCCGGCGCGACCCGTGGCTGACCCGCTTCGGGGACAACACCTTCTGGCTCGGCCAGGTCGGGGTCAGCGCCGCCTGGGAGATCGACTTCTGGGGCAAGATCCGCCGCGCTATCGAATCGGCCGACGCCGGGCTCACCGCAGGCGTCGCCGACTACGACAACGCCCTGGCACGCTGCTCGCCGATGTCGCCAGCACCTACGTCAACATTCGCACATACGAGGAGAGGCTGCGCATCGTCCGCGACAACATCAAGCTCCAGGAGAGCAGCTTGGCCGTCGCGCAGGCGCGCTTTCGGGAGGGCGAGACCGGCGAGCGCGATGTCGAGCAGGCGAAGTCAGAGCTGGCCGAGACTGAGGCGCAGACACCACAGCTCGAGATCCAGCTTCAGCAGGCCCGCAACGCGCTGAGCGTGCTGCTCGGCCTGCCGCCGAGCCAGCTCGGCGACCTCCTCGGCCCGGCCGGCCCGATTCCGCAGGCGCCGCTCGAGGTGGCGGTCGGCATCCCGGCGGACCTGCTGCGTCGTCGGCCGGACGTGCGCTCGGCCGAGGAGAATGCGGCGGCCGAAAGCGCCAAGATCGGTGCGACCAAGGCCGAGCTCTTTCCGGCCTTCTCGCTGAGCGGCTCGTTTGGCTTTCGCTCGAGCGACAGCGGGAGCTTTTCCGTGAGCGACATCGCCGAGTGGAGCAGCCGGACGTACAGCTTCGGTCCGACCTTCAAGTGGAGCCTCCTCAACTACGGGCAGATCACGAACCAGGTCCGCGCCCAGGACGCCGTGTTCCAGGAGGCCGTGCTCGCCTATCAGGAGCAGGTTCTGGACGCGCAGCGCGAGGTCGAGGATGCGCTGGTCGCCTTCCTGCGCGCACAGGAGGCCGTGGACTATCTGACCAAGTCGGTCGCCGCCTCGCGCCGCTCGGCAGACCTCGCCATGGTCCAGTACCGCGCGGGGCAGACCGACTACACGACCGTGCTCACGGCGGAACAGGCACTTCTGCGCCAGCAGGAGCAGCTCGCCGTCGCCCGCGGCGACATTCCCCAGGGACTGGTCTCCGTCTACCGGGCGCTCGGCGGCGGCTGGCAGATCCGTGAGGGCAAGCCGCTGGTTCCGGCGGACATCAAGGCCGAGATGGCCAGACGCACCGACTGGGGGAATCTGCTCGAGCTCGACGACGGCAGTCCGCCCGCGCCGGTGCCGCCGCCGCCGCCGCCGCTACCGGAATTCTAGGGTGCGGAGATGATGGCGATGGCGCTCGCCTGCCGGAGCCGGACCCAGCCCCTGATCGCCCTGGCGACGCTGGCCGCCACAGCCCTCGCCGGCTGCAAGAAGGAGAACAGCTACGTCCCGCCGCCACCGGCCGCGGTCGCCGTGGCCAGGCCCACCCAGCAGACGGTGACCAGCTACATCGAGCTGACCGGCAACACCCAGTCGAGCAACAGCGTCGATCTGGTCGCCCGGGTCCCGGGCTACCTCGATTCGGTGAATTTCAAGGATGGCTCCTTCGTGAAGAAGGGCGACCTGCTGTTCGTGATCGAGCCCCAGCCCTACGAGGCCAACGTTCAGCTCGCCCAGGCCACGGTCGAGCAGCAGCAGGCGACGCTCACGCAGGCAACCTCGGAGTACGCGCGTCAGCAGCGCCTGATCAAACAGAACGCCACCTCGCAGTCCGACGTGGAGAAGTGGCAGGCGCAGCGCGACGCTGCGCAGGCCGCCGTGGACGAGGCCAACGCCAACCTCCAGATCGCCCGGATCAACCTGAGCTACACGCGGATCGTAGCACCCTTCGACGGCCGCATCGGCCAGCATCTGGTCGACCCGGGCAATCTCGTCGGGGCCGGCGGGCCGACCAAGCTCGCCACCATCGAGCAGCTCGCGCCGATGTACGTCTATTTCAACGTGAACGAGCAGGACGTGCTTGGCATCCGCGCCAGACTGCGCGGGGCGGGCAAGACGCTCGCGAGCGTGGAGCCGGTCAGGCTCGGCATCGGGCTTCAGAACGAAGCCGGCTATCCGCACGAGGCGACGCTCGATTTCGTTGCGAGCGATGTCGACCAGAGCACGGGCACCCTGCAGGCGCGTGGCACCATCCCGAACAAGGACTACGTCTTCCTGACCGGGCTTTTCGTGCGGATACGGGTACCGGTCGGCACGATCGAGAATGCGCTCCTGGTTCCCGATCGCGCGCTCGGGATCGATCAGCGCGGCCACTATCTGCTGGTGGTCGATCGGGACGACGTGGTCGAGCAGCGTCAGGTTCAGATCGGCTCGCTGATCGACGACATGCGGGTGATCGAAGGGGGCCTGAGCGCGGATGACTGGGTCGTGATCGAAGGCATCCAGCGCGCCATCCCGGGCAGCAAGGTAGCACCGAAAAGGGTCGAGCAGGCGCCTGCCGCGTCGAAGGCTCCAGCCGGGCCGGAAGCAAGCGCGGCCGCGACGCCTGACGCGGGGCCCCCGGCCGCAGGCAGGCCGGCCGCCCAACCCTAGGCGCCGAGCGGTCCGGCATGTTCTCCCGATTCTTCATCGAGCGGCCGGTCCTCGCCAACGTCATCGCCCTGTTGACGGTCCTGATCGGCGCAGTGGCTCTGCTGCGGCTGCCGGTCGCGCAGTATCCGCCGATCACGCCGCCGACGGTTCAGGTCACGACCCGTTATCCCGGCGCCAGCGCCCGCGTGCTGGTCGACACCGTGGCACTCCCGATCGAGGAGCAGGTCAACGGCGTCGAAAACATGCTCTACATGCAGTCGACCAGCGCCAGCGACGGCACCTACACCCTGATCGTGACTTTCGACATCGGCACCGATCCCGACTTCGCTCAGGTGCTGGTCCAGAACCGGGTCGCGATCGCCCTGCCGTCGCTGCCGCCGCAGGTCCAACAGCAGGGCGTCACCACCCAGAAGAAGTCGACCGCGATCCTGCAGATCGTGACCCTGAGCTCGCCGGACGGTCGCTACGACAGCCTGTTCCTGCGCAACTATGCCACTCTCAACCTGCAGGATGAGCTCGCCCGCCTGCCCGGCGTGGGCAACGTCACCATCTTCGGCGCCGGCCAGTACAGCATGCGCATCTGGCTGAAGCCGGACCAGCTCAAGGCGCGTGGCCTGGTGCCGCAGGACGTCATCAACGCCGTTCAGCAGCAGAACCAGCAGGTGGCGGCCGGGCAGATCGGCATGCCGCCCGGCGCAGCTGACCAGAATTTTCAATACACGATCAACGTGCCGGGACGTCTCGCCGACGTCGGCGAGTTCGCGGACATCATCGTCAAGGCGGAGCCGGGCGAAGGCGGCCAGATCACGCGCGTGAAAGACGTCGCCCGGGTCGAGCTCGGCGCCCAGAGCTACAACCAGTTCTTCAAGCTCGACGGCCAGCCTGCCGCCGGCATCGCGATCTTCCAGTTGCCGGAGGCCAACGCCCTCGACGTCGCGACCCGGATGCAAAGCACCGTAAAGCGGCTGAGCGCAGCCTTCCCGCCGGGCCTGGTCTACGACATTCCGTTCGATACCACGACGTTCGTGCGCGCCTCGATCGCAGAGGTCTACCGCACCCTGTTCATCGCCGCGGTCCTGGTCCTGATCGTGATCATGGTGTTCGTTCAGGACTGGCGGGCCATCCTGGTCCCGGCAACCACCGTGCCGGTGACCATCATCGGCGCGTTCGCGGCCATGGCCGCGCTCGGCTTCAGCGTGAACCTGGCGACGCTGTTCGCGATCGTGCTCGCGATTGGCATCGTGGTCGACGATGCGATCGTGGTGGTCGAGGGCGCGGCGCGCCACATCGAGCGCGGCCGGTCGCCGAGGGAGGCGGCGATCGCCGCCATGGCCGAGCTGTTCGGCCCGATCATCGGGATCACCCTGGTCCTGATGTCGGTGTTCCTGCCGGCGGCCTTCCTGCCGGGCGTTTCGGGACAACTGTACCGGCAGTTCGCCCTGGTGATGGCCGCGACGGCGCTGATCAGCGCGATCAACGCCGCGACCTTGAAGCCGACGCAATGCGCGCTCTGGCTGCGTCCGACGCCGAAGCGGCGCAACCTCTTCTTCCGGGGCTTCAACCGGGTCTATGCTGCTGCCGAGCGCGGCTATGCCGGCCTCGTGGCGCGCATGGTCCGGCGCAGCCTGGTCACGGCGGCATTGGGCCTGGTCCTGGGCGCGCTCGCGATCTGGGGGCTGGCTGCCTTGCCGACCAGCTTCATCCCGATCGAGGACCAGGGCTACGTCATCGCAGGCGTGCAGCTGCCCGCGGGCGCGTCGCTCGAGCGCACCGAGCGGGTCATGGACCAGGTCACGAACATTGCCCGCGGCATGCCCGGCGTTGCGCACGCGGTCGCGATCGGCGGCATCTCGGTGCTCGACAACAACGCATCGCTCGCCAACGCTGGCGCGACCTACATCGTCCTCGACGACTGGAGCAAGCGCGGCCGCGGCGAGGACCTGCGCACCCTCTACACGAAGCTGAGCGAGAAGCTGTCCAAGCTAGAGGGGGCCGTGGGCTTCGTCCTGGTGCCGCCACCGATTCAGGGGGTCGGCAACGCCGCCGGCTTCCAGATGGAGATCGAGCTCCAGGACAACAGCTTCGACTTCGAGAAGCTGCAGAACGTGGGCGAGGCGGTCGCCGAGAAGGGCAGCACGCAATCCGGCATCGAGCGCATCATGAGCCCGTTTCGCGCCGGGGCGCCGCAGCTGCACGTCGAGGTCGACCGGGTCAAGGCCGAGACTCTCGGCGTTTCGCTCGGCGACGTCTTCCAGGCGCTGCAGACCTACATGGGCTCGACCTACATCAACCAGTTCAACCGGTTCGGCCGCACCTTCCAGGTCTACGCCCAGGCCGATCACCAATATCGCGTGACGCCCGAGGAGATCAGCCGGCTGAACGTGCGTAACGCCAATGGCGACATGGTGCCGCTCGGTACCATGATCGACCTCAGCTACCGCAGGGGTCCCGCGCTGATCAGCCTCTACGATCTGCGTCCGGCGGCGCAGATCCTCGGCGTTCAGGCCCAGGACTTCAGCTCGGGCCAGGCGCTGGCACTGCTCGAGCAGATCGCCGCCGCCACCCTGCCGCCGGGGATGGGCTACGAGTGGACCGGCATGTCCTATCAGGAGAAGCAGCAGGGCAACCAGGCATACTACGTGTTCGCACTCGCCCTGCTGCTGGTTTATCTGGCACTCGCCGCCCAGTACGAAAACTGGACCGCTCCGATAGCGGTCCTTCTGGCGGTGCCGATCGCGGTGCTGGGCACCGTCGCGACCCTCACCCCGCTCGGCGTCGCCAACAATCTCTACATGCAGATCGGTCTCGTGCTGCTGATCGCGCTGGCCAGCAAGAACGCGATCCTGATCGTGGAGTTCGCGCGTGATCTGCGCCTCAATCAGGGCCGGGAGACCCTGGACGCTGCGGTCGAGGCGGCGCGGCTGCGCTTTCGGCCGATTGTCATGACCTCGTTTGCATTCATCCTCGGCGTGCTGCCGCTGGTCTTCGCGAGCGGGGCCGGCGCCAGCGCCAGGAAATCGATCGGCATCACGGTCGCGAGCGGCATGCTCGCCTCGACCTGCATCGCGGTGCTGTTCGTGCCCGCCTTCTTCGTCGTGCTGCAGCGCTTCGACGAATGGCACGCGCGCCGGCGTAGAGATCGCTCGGCTGCGACGGCAGCCGGCGCACCCGAAGCGGGCGACTGACTGGACGAGGGTGGCGTCAAGTCCGCAGACGCCCCATCCGATCGCCGCTCGGGCGGGATCGCTGTCCTCAGAGGTCGCGCGCGAAGCCGGGTGCTTGCCGGGCTTTCGCTCATGGGCTGGCGAGCAGCGCGGTCAGGCGATCGCGGGCGTCGCGGGCGCGCTCGCGGATCTGCTCGACCAGCGCACGAGCGTCGGCAGGAAGGTCGTCGCGGCCGAGCGCGTTCCCGGCGGCCTGCTCGAGGTTGGCCTCGGCGGCGGCGCGCTCCTCGAGCAGGGCCCGGCGCTCGTCGGCCGAGAGGGCGGCCTTGAGGCGCGAGACGACGCCCCGCACTGCCTCCAGATCGGAATCCGGCGTCCGCGGCAGATCGCCCATGGCCTTGAGCCGCTCGCCCAGCACCCCGGCGAGCGAACGTCTCTCCTGGGTCAAGGCGTGGAGCAGGTCGGCCAGCTGCGGATCGAGCTCGAAATCGGCAGCCCGCTCGTGGCCGTCGGCAGCCTCGAGGCAGGCGACCACGACGTCGTTGAGCGCGACCTGCCGTTCACTGCGCAGCATGGGCGCTCAGCTCCTCCTCGATGCCGGCCGATGGCGGTGCAGGCGCGGTCACGGTGATCGCCTTGGGCGCCACCACGAACCGGGCGGGCGTCTCTGTCGTGAGCTCGCCGTCGGTGTTGATCGGCATTGGGCGGCGGGTCTCGACCTCGACCTCGCGGCCGCGCATCAGCAGCACCGCCTGCTGGTGCTCGAGCCGGCCCCGGCGGAGCGCCGGAAACAGCGCCAGCAGTCGCCAGAAGCTCTGGGGCTGCAGGCAGTACACGTCAAGGCGGGTGTCGTCGATCGCGGCGTCTTCGGCAATCGTCATGCCACCGCCGTAGTGCCGGCCGTTGCCGACCGAGATCTGAAGCGCGCGCAGGCGCACCTCCCGGCTATCGCAGCGCAGCCGGGCACGGAACGGTCGTGTCGTCTGGTAGGCGTCGCGCACACTCAGCAGATAGGCGAAGATCCAAAAGCGGCGTTTGCGCTCGACCGTATGATGGCGGGGCAGCTCGGCCGAGAGGCCAATGCTCGCGACGTTGAAGAAGTGCTTGTCGTTGACCCGGCCGAGGTCGATCTGGCGCCGGTCCCCGTCGGCGATCACCGCCGCCGCCTCGGAGAGTTCGGTCGGAATGCCGAGGGTGCGGGCGAGATCGTTACCGGTGCCCGTGGGCAGGATGCCGAGCGGCAGGCCGGACTCGGCCAGAGCGTCGGCCGCCGCGTTCATGGTGCCATCACCACCGGCGAGAATCACCAGATCGACGGCGTCTCGCTCACGCCGGATCGCCGCGCCGATCTCATCGGGTGCTTCGACCTGGGCATTCCTGCACGATGATGCTCCGCGCGCGCAGCACCTCGATCGCCGGGGCGAGATCGCTCTCGCCGCTCCGGCTATGGCGGTTGACGATGAGCAGCGCGTGCGCCGCAGCCACCTCTGGCGACTCCATCTCTTGCTGAGCAAAGCCTGCACTTTCCCCTGGTGGAGCAACGCCTGGGTCTCGGCTTTGTTCCGCCGCGGCTGCGGTCGCGGTGGGTCCGCCAGCTACCGGGTCAGCCGATAGTCGACCGTGCTGACCACGCGGATCTTCTTGTCGACCTGGCTCTGCTCGGTGAGGCGGGGGCCGGATCGCGCGGCAGAATCTCGAACAGGCCCTGCGAGGCGCGCCGGATCTCGCCGATCTCGCTGCCCGAATCGACGGCGAACTGCTCGGCCGCCTGCCGGGCGTTCCGGGTCGCCTCGGCCAGCATCTGCGGCTTGATGTCGTTAAGCTTGGTGAACAGGTAGGTCGGGCCACCGGCGTCGGCCAGCACCACGCCCTGCCTGACCAGCTCGCCGGTCTGCCGGTTGAGTTCGGCGACCCGATCGACCTGCTCGGTGCGCACGATCACGGTCTGGGCGATGATGAAGCGGTTCTCGTCGACGCGCTCCGGCCGGTAGGGCTGGGCCAGCAGGTCGGTCACCTCAACGCGCTGCGGCTGGATCGCCGCGGCTTCGATGCCGTGCCCGGTCAGGAACTGGGTGATCGTGGCGAGGTCGGCGTCGATCTGATCCTGGATCCGGGCGAGGTCGTTGCCGGTCGCGGTGATCCGCAAGGGCCAGACCGCGAGATCGGCCTTGACGAAGGTCTCGGCCAGGCCCTTGACCGTGACGAAGCGATCGGCCGCGCGGCCCCGCTCGAAACCGCGGCCGACCAGGAAGCCCGAGCCGAGCTGGCCAAGCCCCAGGAACAGCGCGCCGAGCAGCAGGGCCCAGGCCGGCGCGCGGCCATGCGGGCGTTCGGGTGGAGTCGCCATGGATGGTCTCGTTGCACGTCAGGGCGCTCAATGTCGAGACCCAAGGCCGAGCGAACAAGGCCAGGAAGGTCAGTAGCCCTGGCAACTACGACAGCAGGCGACCTCACGACAGCCCTCCGGAAAGCCGGTGCCGAAGCGCCGGAATTATCGCATGCTAAGCTGGAGCATGCCGAGTAGCACGGATTCTGAGCCGCAATTCTTCGGAAGGAGGCGTGGAGGGCGGCGACTGAAAAAGGGCCAGTCCGCCCCGCGCAATGCGCGGCTCAGCGGAGTGGCGTCGCCGAGTCGACGGCGGAAGCACTCAGGCCTCCCGCCGGCGCCGCCGCTTCCCCCCTGGCACTGCTGGCCAAGCGGACAAGGCCCTGATCCAGCTCGTCCAGCACACCGCTCGCTTCATCGCGCAGCGCGGTCGTGGTTGCCGGCTCAGCCGGGCCCGCCAGGCGATCAATCCGCTCCTGCAGCTCGTACATGCTGAGCTGGAGCATCTCCGCGAGCTGCACCCGCTTCTGGTCCTGCATCTCGCGATAGACTTCAATCAGCCGCTCGAGATGGCGCTCGGTTGTGCGCACCAGCGTCACCATGCTCGAGCGGTAGAAGGCGGGGCTGCCGTCGGCGATGTCGGTGTTGAAGGTGACCGTCTCCTGGCCGCCGCCGTCGTGCCGGGGGTCGATCTGCTCGAGCTGGACCCGCAACGCGCCGAGGTCGCGCCGCAGGATCTCGACCAGACGCGTCGGACTGGCCGCTTGGGCGACCGTGATCGAGACCGAGATCAGGAGCATGACCGCCAGTGCCACCAGCAGCCAGAAGGGACGCTGATGTCCCGAGAATCGAAGCGCGCGCGAATAGAACATCATCGCACCTGATGGTCCGGCCCCACAACCGTGAATTGGAGGCTCCTGAACTTGGGAGCCATGTCGCCGAC
>JBKPDM010000116.1:0-3275 GCA_046727895.1 Pseudomonadota bacterium
CTTCAGCACTTCGTTCGTGGCATACTTGGTTTTCATCACGGCCAAGTCTCGACCAGAGCCTCCGGCTTCCCAACGATTTGCGATCTCGTCCGCTTCGAGGATGGCCCCATAGGCGACCTCGGTCCGGGTCTTGATCCCGAAGAACATGGAGCCCCAGCAGGCCATCGCGCCTTCCTTTCGCGGGGCCATGGTGGCTATGACAAGGCTACGCGCGAGGAAGCCGAGGTCGTATGAATCCGCCAGCCGTTGAGCAACCATGTCGCACGGGTTCGATGTCCCGTAGCGGACTGAGAGGTCGTAGGCTTTCCAGGCGAACCAAGCGGCGGCTAGGACGCCGAGCGCCAGGCCGCCGCGCACCAACATTGCAGCAGGCTTCATTTGGTGTGCTCATTCATGTCTCGGCCGCTGGCGGCCGAAGTCCGGACGGCTGACGGTCGCATCCTGGCGGCCCGTCGTCAGAGACCAAGCCGCCGGGTGCGTCGGGCACCGCGGCGGCCTCTTGCCACAACCGCTAACAGGAGTAGCGATCATGACCAACCGCCAATCTACCATCGTCTGCCGGGTCGGCAACTCCGCTGGCTGCCACCGCGCCCGTGGTGGGCGCGCGCAGCGCGGAGGCTGACATGGCCACGATCCGCAAGCGCAGCTGGACGTCGGGCGGCAGCTCGAAGTCCGCCTGGGTGGTCGACTACGTCGATCAGGTCGGGACGCGCCGGCTGAGGACCTTTGCCCGGAAGAAGGACGCCGACGACTCCCTGGTGAAGATCCGCCACGAGGTGAGCCAGGGCACGCACACCGCGGAGAGCGCCTCCGTCACGGTCGCCGAGGCGGCCGCGCTCTGGCTCGACCACGGCGCGGCGATCGGTCTCGAGGCGGGCACGCTTCGGACCAACCGGCTGACCGTGCGCTACCACGTTCTGCCGCTGCTCGGACGCGAGCGCCTCGCCCGGCTGAGCGCGCCGCGGGTGCAACGCTTCGTCGACGATCTGCTGGCCAGCGCCGACGGCCGGTCGCGCTCGCGCGACATGGCGCGCCGGGCGCTCCAGGCCCTGAAGGCGGTGCTCGGCGAGGCGCACCGGCGCGGCCTGGCGGCACAGAACGTGGCGGCGCCGATCCGCCTACGGCTGAGCCGGCGGCACCAGGGGCGGGTCGTCATCCCGTCGAAGGAGCGCGTGCGTGCCCTGCTCGATGCGGCCGGGCCGCGCTGGCGGCCGCTGCTCGCGACGGCGGCGTTCACCGGGCTGCGGATCTCGGAGCTGCGCGGCCTGCGCTGGGCGGACGTCGACCTCAAGGCGGGCGTGCTCACTGTGAGCCAGCGGGCGGACCGGTTCCGGGCGATCGGCAGCCCGAAGTCGGTGGCCGCCCGGCGCGACGTGCCGCTGATGCCGGTGGTTGCCAACGCGCTGCGCGAGTGGCGGCTGGTGTGTCCGCGAGGCGCGCTCGATCTGGTGTTCCCGACCGCGGCCGGCCGGGTGCAAGCGCACGGCAACGTGGTCAAGGACGGCTTCGTGCGGGCGCAGCGGCTGGCGGGGCTGCTCGGCCCGGACGGCAAGCCGCTCTACCACTTCCATCTGCTCCGGCACTTCGCGTGCTCGCTGTTCATCGAGGCGGGTTTTGCGCCGAAGCGGGTGCAGGCGATCATGGGGCACAGCTCGATCACCATGACGTTCGACCGTTACGGCCACCTGTTCCCGGCGCCGGCGGACGATCAGGCCCGCCTGCGGGCGGCGCAGCTGACGGTCTTGCCAGGGAGCTAGCGCCGCGCTTGTCGCGACACGGACGCGACAAGGCACCCGCAACGCCGCAGAAACCCTGGGCTTAGCGCAGTTCGGGTAGCTGCGCATGAAGCTCACGAAGCGCCGGTCCTGCACGACCTGCAGAATGTCGCCCGCGAGCAGCGCGCCCTGGCCCGAAGCGGCTTCCGCCCAATGCAGCACCTGGCCGCCCGGGAAATGGCCGCCAAGCCGTAGGAGCGTGAGGCCGGGCCCGAGCTCCAGCCGCTCGCCCTCCCAGAACCGGATCGCCGGGTCCGACCGCATGACCCATTCCCGATCGTCGGCGTGCAGCCAGATCGGCGCCCCGCCGAACGCCCGGCTCCACTCGACCATCGAGCTGTAGAAGTGCGGGTGCGAGATCGCGATACCGCCGAGCCCGCCCAGCGCCTCGACCACCCGCACCGCCGCGTCGTCGATCAGGCTGATGCAGTCCCAGAGCAGGTTCCGCCCCGGCCCGTCCTTCGGCCTGGCCGGCAGCAGGAGCGCCCGCTGGCCGATCGCAAAGCGCGGCTCCGTGCCGATGCCAAGCAGGCCGTCGCCCTCGTCCCGAAGCGCCAGCCGATGGCCACCCCGTAGTTCCTCGAGCGTGGTCCACTCCTGCCCCGCCCAGCCGACGAACTGGCGCTCATCGGCGCAGACCGGACAGACCTCCGGCACCCGCTCGCACTCCGCAAACTGCACGCCGCAGGTCGAGCAGATGGGTACATGTTCCTCTTTCCTCAACCGCAGTTTTGGAGGTCCGGCCATAGGTTTCCGATGACGGGTGCGCGCCGCGCCACCTTGCGCTATAGTGAAGCGGCGCACACGGGAAAAGCGGCTTGGACACCCTCAGGATCGCACGCGACCTCAGCGAAGGAAACGTCTTCTCGCACGAGCAGGCGGAGCGCCTCGGCAACGCCTTCGCGACCTATTGGGCGGAGGTCCGGAGCGAGCTCGTCACCAGGGAATATCTGGAGACACGCCTGGCCCAGCTGGATGCGAAGTTTGATGCGCGCCTGGCCCAGCTGGAAGCGAAGTACGACACGCGTCTGGGCCAGCTCGAGTCCAACCTCGAAACCAGATTGGCCCAGATGCAGAACAAGATCCTCGGCGCGCAGGTCGCGCTTTTCGTTCTGCTCGGCGTCGCGATCTACTTCAAATAGCGCCCTCGCTCACTCCGCCGCACTTGCGTCCATCGCTCGACCACCACGCCTCCGCGGGCGACGTTAGGTTCGCTTCTGCAGCCTCAGTCAGCGTCGCGAACCTCGATGTCGAGCCGCTTGCCCAGCGCCGCGAAGGCCGCCTCGAGCTGGTCGAGCCGGGAGCGATGGCCGAGGTCGAACAGGCGGTCGACCTGGGGCGGTTTGCAACCTAGGCGCTTGGCGAGCCCCGCCTTGCGCAGCCTCTGCTCGCGCATCGTCCGGTAGAGCAGCGCCTTCAGCGTCGTCTGCATCGGCAGTTCGACCGCCGGCCCGACGGCCGAGGACGGCAGCGGCAGATCTTCGCGGTCGGCGATCCGCC
>JBKPDM010000117.1:0-9488 GCA_046727895.1 Pseudomonadota bacterium
GGGCAAGGGCCAGGACATGTGGGTGACGGTGCCGCTGGTCTCGTCGAGCGACCAGCCGGGGGTCAAGGATTTCGTCGCCCGGATTCGCAAGAACGCCGGCGCCGATGCGGTCGTCTCGCACTACGTGATGACCCACTACAATGCGATCATGGCGCTCAAAGCCGGGCTCGAGAAGGTCGGCCGGGTCGACCGCGAAGCCGTGGTCGACGGGATCGCCGGGATCGCGATCGAGACGCCGACCGGCAAAATGACGGTCGATGCCGCCAATCACCACGTGACGCTGAACATGTTCCTCGCGAAGACCGAGGGCGAGGGCCTGAAAACTGTCGAGGCTCTCGGCCCGATCGCGCCCGAGCCCGCCTGCGCCTGACATGGAGCCCCTCGCGATTCCGGGCGCGCCTCACGGGTCGTCGAGAGGTTTGACCTCGAGGGCGAGGCCGTTCCGGTACCTGCGAGGAAGCTGAGGCCAGGCCCAGCCAGATCGCCCAGTGTCCTTTCCTCAGCCGGCCTGCTCGGCGCGGTGGGCCGCGGCCATGGCGGCGAGCGTCTCGAAGCGGAAGTCGGGCCGGACCTCGACCTGCGGCGGTCGGGTCGCGCCGTGGCCCTCGCGGCCGGCGCGGCGATGGATCCAGCAGGTGGCGAGGCCGAAGCGCTTCGCCGGCATGTGGTCATGGTAGAGCGATTCGGCGGTGTGCAGGATCTGCTCCTTGCCGATGCCGCGCTCGGCCAGCCGCTCGATCATGTATTGAAAATTGCGCGGATCGGGCTTGTAGGAGCCGATGTCCTCGGCGGTGAAGACCGCATCGAACTCGACCCCGAGCTTCGGGTTGCTCCGGGCGAACGAGGCCCGGTCGACGTTCGAGAGGATCACCAGCTGGTAGTGCCGCTTCAGATAGGCGAGCGCCTCAATCGAGTCGGGAAACGCGGGCCAGTCGCCGATCGAGGCGCCGAAGGCGTGCGCGGCCTCGTGATCCGGCGCGAGGCCGAACTCGCGGGCGATCGCGCCGTGCACCTCGGCCAGAAGGTCGCGATAGAGCATCCCGGGCGTCGCCTCCTGCTGCGGCGCCTCGGCTCTGGCGAAGGCGGCCAGGATGCGATCGGGCTCCGCGCCGACGCCATTCGCCGCCAGCCAGGGGCCGAGCGCGCTCACGATGCCGGTCTCCCAGTCGATCAGGGTGCCGTAGCAGTCGAAGGTCAGGACCGAAAAATCGCCAAGGCGCATGTGCCCTCCCGGCATCGAAGCGGTGCCCGCGATGCGGCCCTCAGGCTGCGCCGCTCCGAGAAAATGTGTTGCAACGCACAAACCACCGTTGTCCCGTGCGTGGCGATGCCTACCTCATGACGATGCAGATGCCAATCGATCAGCGCTACCCCGACCAGGACGCTCTGCAGGTTGCCACGCTGGCGGCGCGCTCGCCGGTGCACTCCCCGGAAGTCGTCGCGATCGGCGACTGGCTGGTCGAGCAGGGTCTCCTGCGCGCGTCCTTCGGAACCATCGTCAAGGGTTTCTGCGAGAGCCTCGTTGGGATCGGCGTGCCGCTCTGGCGCGGCTTCGCGACGATCCGGCTGCTCCATCCGACCATCGGCGGGGTCGGCTGCTCGTGGCGCCCGCAGGAGGGCATCCGGACCGAGCCCTTTGTCTACCGCATGACGCCCTCGGAAGACTTCCTGAAGAGTCCCTTCCGGTACATGCTGGACGAGGGCATCTCGAGCCTGCGCCTCAGCCTCGAGACCGGCGAGCCGATCGCCTTCCCGCTGATCGAGCGCTTCCGGCAGAAGGGGGCGACCGACTACCTCGCCGAGATGGTCGGCTTTGGCGTCGACGGCGTCGCGGACGGCAAGAGCGGTGTGACCACCTCGTGGACGACCGCGCGCCCCGGTGGCTTCACCGAGGACCAGGTTGCGATCCTCAGGCATCTGATCAGGCGGCTCGCGCTGGCGCTCCAGGCCCGGCTCGGCCACGACACGGCCGTCAACGTGCTCAAGACCTACGTCGGGCCGGAGGCGAGCGGACGCATTCTGGATGGGGAGATCCGCCGCGGCTCGCTGCAGGTCATCAGCGCGGTGATCTTTTACTCCGACCTGCGTGGCTTCACGGCGATGGCCGACCGTCTCGGGCGCGACGAGCTCGTCGACATGCTGAATGCCTATTTCGACTGCCTGGTGCCGGTTCTGGTCGAGCGCGGCGGCTATGTCCTGAAATTCCTGGGCGACGGCCTGCTCGCCACCTTTCCCCTCGAGGATCATGCCGCCGGCGCGGCCTGTGAGCGCTCGCTCGACGCGGCGGGCGAAGCGCTGCGCCGCGTGCACGATCTGAACGTCGAGCGCGCGGCTGCCGGCAAGCCGGTCATGGCGCTCGACGTCGCCCTGCACCTCGGCGACGTGCTCTACGGCAACGTCGGCAGCGCCGATCGGCTCGACTTCACGGTGATCGGACCGGCGGTCAACGAGGCGGCGCGGATCGAGGCGCTCTGCAGCCAGCAAGACCACAACCTTTTGATCTCCGAGACCTTCGCCAGGGCGGCCACCGACTCGGCCGACCGGCTGGTCTCGATCGGGCGCTACGCGCTTCGCGGCGTGCGCAGCGCCCAGTCCCTCTATACGCTCGACGGTCTCTGATCTGCCCTAGGCGCCGAACCGAAGCACGGTTTCGATTGCTCGCCCTTCGGCGAGCTCGCCGGTGTGCTGAACCGCGGGGCCGAGCGGGATCTCGGCACCGGCGCGGGCGAACACCGGAAACTCCTCAAGAGGACAGCAAAGCTCGATGAAGCGCCCGCCATCGACGGGCTCGCCGTCCGGGAAGCGATGCCAGCGGCCCCGGGGCAGATAGACGCGCACCCGACCGCCGGGTCGGAGGATCGGCGCGACCAGGAGATCAGGGCCGAACAGATACTGGGTGTCGAAGGCCCAGGTCTCGGGCTGGTCGGGCAAGGCGAGCGGCATCGCGCGCATCGGCGGCAGGCCGGTCCACTCCGCTTCGGCGAGGCAGGCCTCGAGATAGGGGATCAGACGATAACGTAACGTGAGCCAGTCGCGGATGATGGCCTCGACCCGGTCGCCGAAGATCCAGGGCTCGCGCGGGCCGATGCCGTGGAAGCGGATGTGGGAAGCGAACACCGCGGCCTGCGTCCAGCGGACGAACAGCTCGGCATCGGGCTGCGGCCCATAGAAGCCGCCGATGTCGGTGGCGTAGCAGGCGCCTCCGGACAGGCCCCAGGAGAGCGCGCCGCGCAGGCTCGCCGCGAGCCCCTCCCAGTCGGCTTGCGGATCGCCGCCCCAGTGCCCGGGATAGCGCTGGCTGCCGGACCAGCCGGAGCGGGCGAAGACGAACCCCTGTCCCCGGGCGCGCGCCGTCGCCTCGAAGACGCAGGCGCTGTAGAGCAGCAGATAGACGTTGTGCAGCCGCCGCCCGGTATCGCCATTGGCGGCGACGACTTGATCGGGTACCTGCTCGCCGAAGTCCGCCTTGATCACGTCGACCCCGAGGTCGAACAGCGCCTGATGCCGATCCCGCCAGTCGGCGAACGCCTCGGGACGGGTGAAATCGACCAGTCCGCTGGTCGGAAGGGGCGTCAACGTGCCGAAGGACGTGTTCCACTCGAAGCGATAGGGTTGGCCGGTTCCGCTGTCCTTCAGCAGGTAGCCCTTGCCGGCAAACTCTTCGAACAGGGACGAATGGATCGAAATCAGGGGGTACTCCCAGACGCAGAGCTTCAGGTTCAGCGCGTGCAGCTCGTCGGTCACCGCCTTCGGGTCCGGATAGCGTGCCGGGTCGAAGGCAAAGGTGAAGCGCGTGCGTGTGTCCTGCCAGGCGCGGCCGTCGAGGCTGATGACGTCGCAGGGAATGCGCCGCTCGCGCAGCCGCCGGGCGGTGCCGAAAAGTTCCTCGGCGTCCCGATAATACGCCCTGGAGAACCAGACGCCGAGGCTCCAACGCGGCGGCCGCGGCGGGCGACCGGTCAGCCAGGTGTAGCGTTCGATGATCTCGGCTGGCCCGGCGCCCGCGATCAGGAACAGATCGAGCGCCTGGTCCTCGACCTCGAAGCCGTAGCTGCGTTGCGACCAGGCCGGATGGCCGACGCCATGCATGACGCGGCCGGGCGTGTGGACGAACAGGCCCCACCCCTTCGGGCTCCAGGCGAACGGGCAGCCCTTGTAGGAGGCTTCGGCATTGACCCCGAGCGCGTCCTCGACCGCGGAGCGGAGCAGCTGACCGCGCCGGTTCAGAGGGCCCCACTTCTCGCCGAGCCCGTAGACCGGCTCGCCGCTCTCCAGCCCCAGCGCGGCGAACCATCCGTCGGTGGTTCTGGCGAACGGCGGCAGGCGATGCGGCCGGCGGAAGTGGGCGTCGGTCGAGGACTCGAGGAGCGGACGCCCGTCCTCGCTCAGAGCGAGGCGCAGCGGCTCCCGGTGCAGGGCGAGCTGCCGATCGCCCGCAGACAGAACCAGCCCCTCCGCCGTCTCGGCGAGTTCGACGTCTGGCGGCTCGGCCTCGGCTACCAGAATCGGGTAGTCGGCTCCCCTCGCCTCGCCGATCGTCAGCCGGAAGATACCTCGCGCGAACGCCATCGCCTCGAGCGGCCCGGCTTCGGTCCGGCACCTGACCCCACCCCGAACCGGTTCGAGGTCGTCCAGGGCTCGGATCGGCTCGAGCGCCAGCCAGTCGGGATCGAGCGGGTCGAGCCGCATCAGGCGATCCGCGTCCGTTTCATCGCTCGGTCTCGAATTCGAGGTCCTGCTGCCGCAAGGTCACGCCGGCACTGGTCGATGGCGGTCATCTTGAAGCGGGCGGCATCGTCACGAAGCGCCTCGGATTCCAGAGCTTCGCCGGGCTGATCTTCATCAGCCGTTCTCCAGTACGAAGCGTTCGACCGCGGCCCGGTCGGGGATGCCCTCGCGCCCGCCGAAGCGGGTGCATTTCAGTGCCGCTGCGGCCGAGGCGAAGCGCACCGCCGGCTCGATCTGCTGCCGCTCGGCCAGCGCCAGGGCGAGCGCGCCGTGGAACACGTCGCCCGCCGCCAGAGTGTCGACCACTTCGACCCGATAAGCGGGCTGGTGGTGAATGACGCCGTCCTGCAACCAATAGACCCCCTGCTCGCCGCAGGTCACCGCGAGCCAGGCCCCCGTCCGCCCGGCGATCCGCCGCAATCCCTCGTCGACGTCGCCGGTCGCCGCCATCTCGGCGAGCGCCTCGCGGGCGAAGGCGACGTGGCTCGCCATGCCGAGCAGTGCCTCCGTCCCGGTCTCCGGCACGACCTCGAAATCGACGATTCTCGGCCGGCCGCGGGCCCGGGCCTCGCCCAGCGCGACGGTGACCGCGGGCAGCCAGCGCACGTCGCACATCAGGGCATCGGCCCGCGCGATGTCCTCGAAGGGTAGTCCCGCCGCGTCGAGCAGCAGGCGCGGATCGAGATAGTTCACGATCTGGCGGTCGCCGCTCGCGTCGACCAGGACGGTCGAGATCGACGAGCTTACACCGCGGACGCGCTGCACCGCGCCGACCTCGACCCGCCAGTCGGCGAGCTCGCGCACGATCTGCGCGCCGCTCGGATCGTCGCCGACCCGGCTCCAGAGCACCCCCTCGCCACCGAGCGCTGCGACCGTCACGGCCGCGTTGGCGGCGACGCCGCCGCCGACCTGCATGACGCTCCTTGCGAAATTCTTGCCCGGGGCCAGCGGCAGCCGGTCGACGGCGAAGATCGTGTCGACCACGGCCGTGCCGACGCAGATCACTCGCGCCCTGTCCCTTGCTGCCATGGCCCAGGACTATACACGGCACCGGCACGCGGTCCATGCTGCGGCCTCGGCAACACGTTAGCCAGGCGAGGAGCCACGATGAGCGAGCACATCGTCGTGATCAATCCGAACTCGACCGAGGCGGTGACCACGGCGATCGACCACGCTCTCGAGCCGCTGCGCATGGCCGGCGGCCCGGAGATCGAGTGCCTGACGCTCGCCGACGGTCCGCCCGGGATCGAGACCCAGGCCCATGTCGAGCAGGTCGTGCAGCCGCTCTGCCGGCTCGTGCGCCGGCGGGACGACGCCGTGGCGTTCGTGATCGCCTGCTTCAGCGACCCGGGCCTGCACGCCTGCCGCGAGGCGACGTCCAGGCCAGTGTTCGGGATCGCCGAATGCGGCCTTCTGACCGCGCTAACCCAGGGCGAGCGCTTCGGCATCATCGCGATTCTGAAAGCTTCCCTGCCCCGCCATCTGCGCTATGTGCGCCAGCTGGGTCTGGCCGCCCGCGAACTGCCGCTCGGCCTCGGCGTGGTCGAGCTGGCCGACCAGGACCGCACCTTCACGCGCATGCGCGACGTCGGCGCCCGGCTTCGCGACCAGCACGGCGCCGACGTCCTGGTGCTCGGCTGCGCCGGCATGGCCGAACACCGGCGGCCACTCCAGGAGAGCTTGAGCATGCCGGTAATTGACCCGACCCAGGCCGCGGTCACCATGGCGATCGGCCGCGTGCGGCTCAGAAGTCGTTAGCGCGCCAGATCACTGGGTTGTCGTCGCTCAGGCCAGAACGAAGCCCAGGTGGGGCGCCATCAGATCGAAGTCACGATCGCAGGCGAGCACATGGTGATCGTTCTCCGCACAGAAGGTTCCGATCAGCACATCGATACTGGAGCGCGGCGTGATGCCGAGCTGACGCAGGCGTCGATAGTTGCGCGCCGAGGTTCGAACGAGCGCCTCCCCTCCCAGGACATCGCAATCCAAGGATCCGAGCAGCCGCTCTGCCCGACGCACGTCAGCTTCGTAGCGGAACCCCTGCAAGACCTCCATCAGTACCAGATCACCGATGAGCAACGGCTGCTCGCCTAGGAGCAGGCCGAGGCGCGTCGTCTCCGGTGTAACACGGCCATTGAAGAAGTCGATCCAGACGGAAGAGTCGACGAAAACCATCCTCATCCAGGGCGGCGGTCGCGGCGCATCGCATCCAGATCGCCGTCCCAGGGCAGCTCGCCAAAAGCTGCCTTGAGTTTTTCCTGTTGCTTGAGGCGGAGCAAGAGGCGCAGCCCCTCCTCGACCACGGCACGCTTCGTGCGGAGTCCCGATGCCGCAAGCGCCTGTCGCATGAGCTTGTCGTCGATCTCGATGTTGGTGCGCATTGATATGTGCCCCATACGCAAAGGATACACATCATACACACCTAAGCCCGTCCAACGCAAGCTCTGCGCGCCGAAGATCACCGATCAGCCGACATCCTGGTCTTGGCGAGCCACTGCTCATAGCTGATCCGGGGCAGCTCGAAGCGATCGCGGGTGCGCACGTAGCCGCCGCCGAACAGCCGCCCGATCGGGGTGTAGGCGTCGCTGTCGACCCGCAAGGTCGCCGGATCGACGAGCCCGTCTTGAACGTGCAGCACCCGGACCTCGCCGAGCACGAGGTAGCGCTCCGGGCCGGGCTGCAGCGTTACGTAGCGCGTACACTCCATGCTGACCGGCGCCTCGGCGATCCGGCCCGGCGCCACGACCTCGGAGGGCAGCAGGGTGAAGCCTGCCAGATCGACTTCGCTGACCCCTGGCGGCACGTCGATGGCGCAGAGGTTCATCGCCTCCGCGATCTGCTCGTCGACCAGGTTGACCACGAAGTCACCGCTGTCGCGGATGTTGTTGGTGGTGTCCTTGGCCCCGCCCGACGCATTGACGCCGAGGCCGAGCACGATCAGCGGCGGCTCCTCGGCGAGCACGTTAAAGAAGCTGAACGGCGCCGCATTGTCGCGCCCGTCCCGGTCGCGCGTGGTGACCAGGGCGATCGGCCGCGGCACGACCAGGCCGCCGAGCAGCTTGTAGCGCTCCCTCGGGGCAAGCTCGGTGAAGTCAAAACGCATCAGCCGCTCACGTCACGCGTCGCGGACGCGCGACGAAGCCGCCAGCTGTCCTGGCCGAAAAGGCCGACGAAGAAGGCATGTGTATTGGCCCAAGTGGTCCTCCTCCTACTCTCGCCCCTCACGCGCTCGCTGCTCGGCGCCGTCGCCAGCCGCAACCAGCGACGGCCCTCAGTCATCCGGCGGGACCGCGCCGATACGCTCGGTGATCAGGCGGTAGTGCTCGATCCGGCGGTGCTGGTCGAAGGCAAAGACTGTGTTCTTGTAATGGCTGCAGAGGTCGAGGTCGCACTCGAACATGATCACCTCGTCGTCCTCGGAGAGGGCCTGGGCCATGATCTCGCCGGTCGGGGCGACGATGCAGGAGCCGCCGATCAGGCCGTGGCCGTCCTCTTCGCCCGCCTTGGCGGTCGCCACCACCCAGCAGGCGTTCTGGTAGGCGCCCGCCTGCAGGACCAGTCGATTATGGAACATGCGCAGATGCCAGGGCTCGGGGTGGTAGATGTTGAAGGTCGGCGTGTTGTAACCGAGCAGAATCAGCTCCGCGCCTTGCAGGCCCATCACCCGATAGGCCTCGGGCCAGCGGCGGTCGTTGCAGATCATCATGCCGACGATCGAGCCGAAGGCGCGCCAGACCGGAAAGCCGAGGTTGCCGACCTCAAAGTAGCGCTTCTCGAGGTGCTGGAACGGGATGCCTTCGCGATGGTCGGCGTGGCCCGGCAGGTGCACCTTGCGGTATTTGCCGATGATCCCGCCGTGCGGCCCGACCAGGATTGATGTGTTGTAGCGATGCGTGGCGCCGCCCTCCTCGGCCAGCTCGGCGTAGCCCAGATAGAAGCCGACGTTCAGCTCGCTCGCGAGGTCGAACAGCGACCGCGTCGCGGCGTTCGGCATCTCGCGCTCGAACCAGGCGTCGATCTCGGCGATGTCGTCGTACCAGTAGCGCGGGAAGAAGGTGGTCAACGCGAGCTCGGGAAAAACGACCAGCTGGGCGCCCCAAGCGTGCGCCTCACGCAGGAGCGCGATCAGGCGCCGGACGACGCGCTCGCGACTGTCGGTCCGGTGAATCGGACCAAGCTGCGCCGCTGCGACCTTGACGTGCCTGGTCATGACCCGCTCCCCCTGTGGTCGTTCGGCGTCGCCGCGCGGCAACGCCCGCCCCTCACCTATCGAGCACAATCCTGGTCCGGAAGGGAAGGCTGGTAAAGTCGTCGATCAGCAGATCGGCGCGCACCCGCCACGCGCCCGCCGGTGGGAGGTTGGCGCGACCCTGGTGTCTCGCTCATCCGGGGACGACCTGCTTTTCCGGAAACGCCTCCTGCATGCGCCTGGGCGCGAGCCGGGCGCGCGGCGGCGAGCGAGCATGGCATGCGCCACGTGGAAGGTCGGAAATTCGCCCCAGCGCCGGAAGAATCGCCGGATATTCCGGAAGTTCGCGCGATTAGGGTGCCGGCGAGCGTGCCCCGAAGGGCTTGGGGGCCCGAAATCATTCCCCGCTGCGAAGGCTAGAGGATTGTTTTGCCGTGACTTCTCGGGTTCGTTTGGTGGTGGCGCGGGGCGGCGGCAGGATCGCGGGCGGGGCGTCGGGCGCAGCGCTCTCGGGGAGCTCGCGCGCCTGCGCTTGGAGCAACCTGAGCGCGGCGAGCGCGCGGAAGAGCTC
>JBKPDM010000118.1:0-5107 GCA_046727895.1 Pseudomonadota bacterium
CTCAAAGGGCGACCGCTCAATGGTGATGTTGAATTGGTTGGTGACCTCGCCATCCGTCTTCACGTAGAGATTTTCCGCCTCGCCGTTTTCGCCATCTTCGTCATAGAGGTTGGTCTCGAAGAGCTCGGTGATGCGGTGCCCCTGATGAAAGGACGACTGATCCAAGATCGGCAGGACTCTCCTGTCGGCGGCCTTGAGCGAATGCCCTGGAGCCGCAACCGTCAGCAGAGCGGCCACCAAGGCCGCAATCACCATACGCTCTTGCATGGTGACCTCAGAGCGGCCACCAAGGCCGCAATCACCATACGCTCTTGCATGGTGACCTCAGTTTGGCCGCCGTTGCCGCTTGGGCGGTCACGGCGCGACAGCCCCCGATTGTCTGACAAAATAACGCCGCTCGCTGTGGAAGGTTCCGACGTTGCCGCGCGCTATGGCCGCGGCGCGGATTGTGCGCGAAACCGTTTGAATCGACCATATGGACGTCTATTGTTGCGTTCTAGTGCACAACCACGGGCGGCTAAGTGGCGACCACGCGCGGAGAAAACGCGACCCCCCTCCCCAGGTCGCTCGCGACCATCGGCGCCATCCGCCGCGACCACGACGCCAAGGCGGGCAAGCTCGACGGCCGGCTGGTCGGGCGCCTAGTGCACACCCCGAACAGCCTGGTTGCCATCGACCGCGACCACGAGTTCGAGTTCCGCTTAGACCGGGCTCAACGGCCCCATCGCCGAGCAAGGCGCCATGCCGCGCAAGGTCAACGGCGGTCTGGAGATGCGGCCGGGCGCTCGACCGGATGAGCAAGTGGGCGCTGTCAGGAGTTGCTGAAATGCTAGAATTGCAAGGCGATGCTCACACATTCCAACGAGACATCGATCGCAGCATAGTGCTCCATGGCTGTCCCTCCATGCTGATGCTTGGGGCCGATCTGCGGACCCCGTTCCACCATCACCGTGAGGGACAGCCGCCTCCTAGGAAAAGGCCGAGGCGGCCCGGCCCGATTACCGCATCTAAGGGTACACTCTGAGCGTGTGGAAGCTCAGAACTGGTGACCCACCTTGACGTTGCGCGTGAGCGCCGCCGACGTGCATCGAAACGTCGGTGCCGTAGATGACCGGCTGCGGAGTGCAGCCTGCCAGAGCGAGCAGCAGCAACGTCGCTGGGAGCCAGCAGCGCCGTGGCGGCTCTGCGCTCCGTGACGGGGCGCTCATGGCGCCGAGCTCAACATCTCGACCAGGGAGCATCCGGCCTGCCCGCGTGAGTATCTGTCGGTGAGATCTGCACGCATAGCGTGTGACTCGTCACACCTGAGCTGCGCCAGCGCCTCGACGCTCAGATCGGTCCGATGTCGCGGGAACGCGCTGCTGGGCAAAGCGTTTACGTATCGAACACCCTAAACATCGTTTGATGGAGGTCATGGCCCCATGCCGCATGCGGAAGATGAGCTGATCGTTCATCGCTATGCGAGCGCCGAGCTTGCGCGCCAGGCCGTTGACCGCAAGCAGGAGGCTAAGCCCATGCTCGCCTCAGCCATCACCTACCTAGTGACGCTCGCGTGCTGCGCAGCACTGGTCGCGGCGCTGATCGACTACCACAGCCTCGCGCTGTTCTTAAGCTAAGGGAGATCACAGCCATGCCGCATGCGGATGACGAGCTGATCGTTCGTGCGATGCGCGCCTACTTCCTGGCTCAACCGTACCCCGGAAAAGCGGCAGCGTCGATGTGGCGCCCGGCGCACCGCGACAGTGCCGTGCGCCAGCACGAGGGCAAGGCGTATGTTGTGTTAGCCAACAGGACCCTCGCCCCTGTGGCGGTCTACCGGCTCACCAACCAGGATCGCTTGAAGCGCCCTCCGCGCTGCTCGAGATGTACACACCATGAAAGCGATCCGACCGGGTGTGTATCTCTGGCTCCGCACCTGAACGCCGGCCCTGCACGAGGCGGCGGTAGACACGCCTACCCGCCCCGCGAGCCGATGGCCGCCGGGATCAGGTCGCCGTGGATCGTGCGTATTGGACCGATCGCAGTGCAGTAGACTTCGGTGTCGGTGGCGCGGACGCGAACAAACATGGGGTCTGCCAGCCACCACCGAGCTCCAATGGCGGGCCAGCGTTGATTTGCGCTCCCGCAGCGAGATGCGACACGAGTGGCGTTGTGGTTTGTCGCTGATGGGCGGGGCGGTCTCAGGGCCGCCCCTTTCGTTTTGCGGACACGCGCGGACACGAAGTTGAACAGCGCACGGCATAATATGTAAGCTCTTGATTTCTTGGGGCGAGCAACGGGAGTCGAACCCGTGACCTCCAGAGCCACAATCTGGCGCTCTAACCAGCTGAGCTATGCCCGCCAGAACGGCCTTCTCTTTAGACGCTGCCTCCGGCTGCGGTCAAGCGCCTGACCGGCGGCCGCCGTCTGTCTAACTTTTGTGCAGATTGCGTATTGATTAGGCAAAATTCCGATATCTTCGGCCACCAGCCCTGCGCGGGGCCGCGCCTCGGGCACCGTCCCGACTGGCACGATCCGTGCTTCGCCGAGGGTAGCGATCGGGGGCCCGGTGCGGCCTCGCGCGCCTTTGGTTGGACAGAGGGAAGAGGCGGTCAAGGTCATGAAGAAGATCGAGGCGATCATCAAGCCGTTCAAGCTCGACGAGGTCAAGGAGGCGCTCCAGGAGGTCGGCCTCAAAGGCATGACCGTCACCGAGGTCAAGGGCTTCGGCCGCCAGAAGGGCCACACCGAGCTCTACCGCGGCGCCGAGTACGTGGTCGACTTCCTGCCGAAGGTCAAGATCGAGCTGGTCCTCGAGGACGGCCTGGTCGACCGCGCGGTCGAGGCGATCCTGCAGGCCGCCAAGACCGACCGGATCGGCGACGGGAAGATCTTCATCTATGACCTCGAGGGCGCGATCCGCATCCGCACCGGCGAGCGCGGCACGGACGCCCTCTGAGCGGACGCCCGGTGCATGCCTCCCGGCAAACGAGCGGCCCCGGATGAGCGAACCCCGGCCCGCTGCCGCCTCCGGTCCGGACCAGACCCTGCCCGGGCCCGCCCGCGGCGCCCGCCCTGATCGGCCGAGCGACCGGCGCGCCGCCCTCACCCCTCACCCTTCGCCCAAGCCACTACCACATGGTTGCCTAGCCAGAGCACCAGATCGTGACGTAGCAAGAAAGGAAGCCACTCGATGACGTTGGGATGCACTTCGCCCGAGGACGTGATCAGCGCGATCAAGGATCACGAGGTCGAGATCGTCGATCTGCGGTTCACCGACCTGCCCGGCATGTGGCAGCACACCTCCTTCCCGGCCGGCGCGATCGACGTCGAGGCGATCGACGAGGGCCTCGGCTTCGACGGCTCCTCGATCCGCGGCTTTCAGGAGATCCACGCCTCCGACATGCTCCTGATGCCGGACGAGCGGACCGCCTTCCTCGACCCCTTCACCCGGCACAGGACCCTGGTCCTGATCTGCGACGTGCGCGATCCGGTGACCAAGGAGTATTACCCGCGCGACCCGCGCGGCGTCGCCCGCAAGGCCGAGGAGCACCTCGCCGCGAGCGGCATCGGCACGCGCGCCTTCTTCGGCCCCGAGGCCGAGTTCTTCGTCTTCGACGACGTCCGCTACGGCCAGGCGGTGCACTACGGCACCTACGCGATCGACTCGGTCGAGGGCCACTGGAACATGCCCGAGGACGAGGGCCCGAACCTCGCCCACAAGATCCGCCCGAAGGAGGGCTACTTCCCGGTGCCGCCCTCCGACACGCTGATGGATCTGCGCTCCGAGATGGCGCTCACGATGGAGCAGATCGGCATCCGGGTCGAATGCCACCACCACGAGGTCGCGACCGCCGGTCAGTGCGAGATCGACATGCGTTTCGACACCCTGGTCGCGATGGCCGACAAGCTGATCAAGTACAAATACGTGGTCAAGAACGTCGCCCGCGCCCACGGCAAGACCGCGACCTTCATGCCCAAGCCGCTGTTCGGCGACAACGGCTCGGGCATGCACGTGCACCAGTCGATCTGGGACGGCGACAAGCCGATCTTCGGCGACGCCGCGGCCTACGGCGGCCTGTCGCAGACCGCGCGCTACTACGTCGGCGGCCTCCTGAAGCACGCCCCGGCGCTGCTCGCCTTCGCAGCACCGACCACCAACTCCTACCACCGCCTGGTGCCGGGCTTCGAGGCCCCGGTCAACCTCGCCTGGTCGATCCGCAACCGCTCGGCCGCCGTGCGCATCCCGATGTACTCCGACAGCCCCAAGCAGAAGCGGGCCGAGTTCCGCTGCCCCGACCCCTCCTGCAACCCCTACCTCGCCTTTGCCTCGATGCTCATGGCCGGCCTCGACGGCATCCAGAACAAGATCGACCCGGGCGATCCGGTCGACAAGAACATCTACGACCTGCCGCCCGAGGAGCTGGCCGGCATCCCGACGGTGCCGGGCTCGCTCGACGATGCGCTCGCCGCGCTCGAGGCCGACCACGAGTTCCTGCTCGAGGGCGAGGTGTTTACCGCCGACTTCGTCGACAACTACCTCACCTACAAGCGCGAGAAGGAGGTCGACGAGATCCGCCTGCGCCCGCACCCCTACGAGTTCGTGCTTTACTATGATATCTGACCGCAGCGCGGTCGGGCCGAACTTGGCCGGGTGGTCGCCGCTCGGCGGCGAGTCACCCGGCTGGTAGAGGGCAAGGCTTTCGGTTGTTGCCTCCCTGACTTGGGCGGATGTCTTCGGGCATCCGCCCGTTTTCTTGGAGGCCCCGGCGCACATCTTCCGGGGTCTTCGATCGCCAGAGTAGCGCCCGAGATCAGCCCAAGGCCTGATCAGGCATCAACCGGGATAAGTTGTGTCCAGGATCTTCTGCAAAATGGGTCATGGTGGCGGTGGTGGGCCCTTGTGGGCAACGCGCAGCGTTGTCCACAAGGGCTAGGCAGCCATCCGCGGGCCTCCTTCTTGTGCTCGCGCAGATCGTCCATGTTGAGGTAGCGGTGCGCCTCGAGCCAGTTCTCGTGCATCTCGACCGCGAGCGCCCGCAGTCGCGCCGGTCGTACAGCCAGCGCAGCTCGCGCGGGCAATCGTCGTCGACCTTACGTGGCACGTAGTCGAGCGCGTTGCGCGGGA
>JBKPDM010000119.1:0-4400 GCA_046727895.1 Pseudomonadota bacterium
CAGCAGGGTTTCGCCCTGACGCTTGTTTGCGACCGCCCGCTCGAGGCCGCGCCAGAGGGCGACCGAGGGCAGGTTCCCGCTCTCGTCCAGCTGGCCCTGGAGCGCCTCGACCCAGGCGCTCTCCGGAACCGTCAGACCGAGGCCTTCGAGCAAGGCGTACAGCCGCTCGGCCGCTGCCTCGCCGCCCGGCGCGGCGGACCGCCAGGTCGCGATCGCAGCCTCGTCGAACTGGGGGACCGCGTTACCGTCGCCGACCCCCGCCAGGGTGAACAACGGCGTCAGTCCGGCAACCTCGCTTCGGGCGGCACTGTTGGTCGCCGTCTCGGCCGAGAGCAGGGCGAACCAGCGCGCGGCCGGCAGCGGCCGCCCGGCGCCAAGGAGTGCTCGCGCGATGCTCGGCGCCACGGTGAGCAGGCCGCGGTCTACCGGCAGGTCCGTGAAGGGACCGGCGAACACTTCGGCGACGAGAAAACGCTCATCGGGAGCGGCCGCCCGCCAGGTGGCATCGAGCAACTGCGCCCGATCGCGCACCGCCTGCTGGTCGAGGACGGTGCGATAGGCCAAAGCCCGGGTTCGCGGCCCCCAGGCGGTCTCCACGGCGTGCAAGGCGTCCGCCCCGCTCTCAGATGGCTGCTCGCGATAGAGCGCTGCCAGGCTTGCGGCCGGCAGACCGCCATTGCGAAAGGCCCGCTCGGCGAGGACCAGCTGCTGGTCACCGGCCAGGGTCGGATCGCGCGCCACCGCGGTCAGGGCCGCGGGCGACAGCTCGTTCAGTGCGCTGGCGGGCAGAGGCAGCTTCGCGAGGCGGAGCAGGGCCAGGTCAATCGGCTGCGGGTTGTGCAGCGATGGCGGCGTCGCGCTGACGGTGCCATCCGCGATCGTGCTCGCCAGCTGGAAGAACGCGTCATCGTTGGTCTGACCGGCTTCGCGCAGCAGATCCAGGCCGAGTCGGGCGCCATTCAAATCCCCTTGCGCCAGACGGCAGTAGACCACGATCTCGGACCAGAAGGCGGCATCGGCAGTCGGCGCAATGTCACTGGCGCTCCGACAGGCGGCCGGATCCTCGCCGTCGAGCAAGGCGGTCTCCGCCGCCAGACGGGCGAGCTTGGAGTCGCCACGCACCGGCGGCAACTGATCGAGCAGCCGCTTCGCGGTATCGAGATCGCCCATGGCCAACAGTCGCTCGACCCGTGCCTCGAGGACAGTGCCCGCCTGGCTCACACCCTCGAGCGGCGCGCCCGTGGCGAGAAGGCGACGGGTGAGCGCCTGAAGCCGCGGGTTGACCCTGGGGACCGGCAGCTGGGACAGAAGAGGCAGCACGACCTTGGCGTCGCTGCCTTGCCAAAGCTGACCGTCGAAGCCGCCATCGCTCGGCCCGGTGAGGCCGATGCTGTCAACCTGGGGCGGGGCGAGGCCCTCAACCTGGAAGCCGCTCGGCGGCGCGGTGCCTGTCCCGGCGCCCGGCCCAGGCGCGGGGGTGGCCGGCGCCGCGCCCGGGGCGGACGGCTGAGCGGACCCTTCCGGCGCAGACCCTTCCGGCGCGGTGGGTGCCGGCTGGGACGGGAACAGCGGTATCGGCCCCTGCTGGGCGGCGAGCGGCGCCACCACCGCCAGGGTGCCCGCCCAGGCGAGCAGGGCCACCAGCGGCAGCCGAGCCTCCGGCTTCATGCGCATTCCCCGGCTGATCGTGAGCACGCCGACGTCAGCGCGGAAACTGGTCGTCGGGCAGGACGCGTTCGACCTTCCCGCTCGGCGGCGGAATCTCCCAGGTCACGAGGAACATGGCTCCGCCCAGGACCAGGACCAGCAGCAGAACCAAAAGAAGACGATTGATGGTGGACATGATTCCCGGCGCTGCATCCGTTGGCGAGGGGCGAAAGGCTTGCCTCGCGCACGGATCGCAGCTTTATATCGACTGTGTGGGTCAGTTTCAACGCCCGGTCAAACGACTGGCGGTCTCCTCACCTGTCACTCGCAGCCCGATGCCAGCCCGTGCGCCCCTCGTTCCCGCCACCCGCCTCGCCATCGACCGCACCATCGTCCTGGTCGGCATGATGGGCGCGGGCAAGACTGCGGTCGGCCGCCGCCTCGCCAAGGCGCTGGACTGGCCGTTCAAGAACGCTGACAGCGCCATCGAAGCCGCGGCCGGCACGACCATCGCCAACATCTTCGCCGAGATCGGTGAGCCGGCCTTTCGCGTCAAGGAGCGCCAGATCATCCAGCGCCTGCTGTCCGACGGCAAGCAGGTCCTCGCACTCGGCGGCGGCGCGTTCATGGACCCTCACACGCGCGCGCTGGTGCGCGAGTGCGGGATCTCGATCTGGCTGCGGGCCGATGTCGATGTGCTGGTGCGGCGCACCGCGCGGCGGGGCACCCGTCCGCTGCTCGCCCAGGGTGACGCGCGCGCCACGCTAGCGCAGCTGCTCGAGCGGCGCTCGCCGGTCTACGCGGAAGCCGATCTGACCGTCGACAGCGGCAACGGGCAGATCCAGGTTGTCGTCGAGCGCGTGCTCGAGGCGCTCGCCGCGCAACGCGTTGGGGCCCGATCGTGACGGCCGCGGCGCGCCTTCGGGTCGATCTCGACGAGCGCAGCTACGAGATCGTCGTCGGGTCGGGCCTGCTCGAGCGCGCCGGTGCCGAGCTCGGCCAAATCGTGCGCCGACCGGACGTGATCATCGTCACCGACCAGAACCTCGCGCGAAGCGGGCATCTGCAGACGCTGGCGGCAGGCCTCGCGGCCGCCAGGATCGGCCGGCGCCACATCATCCTGCCCGCGGGCGAGACGACCAAGAGCATGGCCCAGCTCGAGCAGCTCCTGGATCAGATCCTCGCGATGGGCATCGAGCGCTCGACCACGATCGTCGCCTTCGGTGGCGGCGTGATCGGCGACCTCGCCGGCTTTGCCGCGGCCATCCTCCTGCGCGGCCTCGACTATGTGCAGGTCCCGACGTCGCTGCTCGCCCAGGTCGACAGCGCGGTTGGCGGCAAGACCGGCATCAACAGCCGGCATGGCAAGAATCTGATCGGCAGCTTCCACCAGCCACGCCTGGTGCTCTCGGACACCGACGTGCTGGCGAGCCTGCCGGCGCGCGAGCTGCGCGCGGGCTACGCCGAGGTGGTCAAGTACGCGCTGATCGACCGGCCGGAGTTCTTCGCATGGCTCGAGGAGCACGGCCCGGCGCTGCTCGCGGGCGACAGGGCGGCCCGGCAATACGCCATCCTCGAGAGCTGCCGCGCCAAGGCCGAGCTGGTCGCGGCCGACGAGCGCGAGATCGGGGCGCGCGCCCTGCTCAATCTCGGCCACACCTTCGCCCATGCCGTCGAAGCGCTCACCGGCTATGGCGAGAAGCTGCTGCACGGCGAAGCCGTGGCGCTCGGCATCGTGCTGGCCTTTGCGCTGTCGGTGCGTCTGGGGCTTTGTCCGGCGGCGGATGCCGAGCGCGTCTGCCGGCACTTCGCGGCGGTTGGCCTGCCGACCGCCCGTTCGATGATCGGCGCCGAGGGTCTGTCGGCCGATGCGCTGCTGGCCGCGATGGCGCGTGACAAGAAGGTGACCGGCGGCCGGCCGCACTTCGTGCTCCTGCGCGGCATCGGGCGGGCGTTCACGGGTGCCGAGGTGGAGCCGGCGGAACTCCGGGCGCTGCTCAGCGCCGCCCGACCCTAGGGGAAAGCGAGCGCAACGGCGATCCATCTGGTCGATTCCCTTCGCCCTCCCCACATGTCGATTCATCTCGAGCGCCTGCCAGCGTATTCCTTCCGAGGCGAGCATGCTCCACTGGACCGCCGCTGCCGTCTGCTCCGGTGGGCGGCGGCTGCGCGCACGCGTCATGGCTGAACCACCGTGCTCCTGACTATCATCGAGGTCATTCTGCTGCTGGCCGCGAACGCCTTCTTCGTGGCCGCCGAGTTCGCGATCGTGAAGGTCCGCGGCATCCGGATCGAGGCTCTGGTCGAGCAGGGCAGCACGGTCGCCCGCATGACGCTCCGGATCCTGCACAACGCCGAGGCCTATCTGTCGGCCTGCCAGCTTGGCATCACGATGGCCTCGCTGGGTCTCGGCTGGATCGGCGAGCCGGTGGTCAGCGCGCTGCTCGAACCGTTGTTTCGGGCGCTCGGCGTCGGCCCGCCGGCGGTGTACACGATCTCCTTCCTGCTCGGGTTTCTGATCTTCTCCTCGCTGCACATCGTGGTCGGCGAGCAGGTGCCCAAGACCTTCGCGATCCGCAAGGCGGAGCCGATGGCGCTCGGGATCGCCTACCCGCTGCACGCCTTCTATCTGCTGTTCTTCCCGCTCACCTGGGCGCTCAACCGGGCCCCGCGCGCCATTCTGGCGGCCTTCGGCGTCGCCGAGGTCAGCCATCACGACGTCTATTCCGGCGAAGAGCTGCGCGACCTGATCG
>JBKPDM010000120.1:0-8577 GCA_046727895.1 Pseudomonadota bacterium
GTACTGCGACACCGACTGCATCGACCACTCGACCACATGGCCGCTCACGTTCTTCATGACCGCGCGAAACGCTATGTGAGGCGAATCGGGCTCCAGGCGAATGGTTCTTGCAAACTGAATCCCGGTCTGAGCGTCGCGCGGTCCCGTGAGCTCTACACCACACCCCTGCCCGTCCGACACGTTTCGAAAGGCGTAAGGTCCGTCATCCAGCAAGTCAGAATTGCCACGCCAATGTTGCTCGTCGCCGTTCCCTTCGGGCAACAGCCACAGCTTGTCGCCGCCGTAGTTGAACCATTCGTCCTGCGACGGCGGCATGTACTTTCCTGCGAGCTTTGGATCGACGAAGAGGTAGGCATGCCCGTTGAAGCTCACCTGCATCAGCCGTCCGCCATTTTGCGGGACCACGAAGAGCTGGACCCATTGGTTGGACACCCGCTGCGCGGGCCACCCTTTGTAGTCGACCCTTTCCACTCGACACGCCGCCTTCACCGCGGCTTCGGCTTGCCCGACCGCCCCTGCGGCCGCCATCAGAACCAGTCCGGCGATGTGGCGAGACAAGCCCACGCTCGAAAGCCTGCCCAAGACGTGCCGAGCGACTGAACGGGCGACTCGCATCCTCCCACCAATCGAAAATGACCCGCCGCTCTCGACCCACCCTTCATGCGTCTACGACGACGACGGCGCCGCCATCGGGAGCGAGCAACATACTCCGCACATTCACGGGCCGCAAGAATTCGGCACGAAACGAAGGAGAGGGAGTGCGTCCTGAAGTTTTCATGCTAGAACATGCGCAAGGCTCGCACCCTGGCCGCGTTTGTTTGCGCGGCCGAGGACTCGCGCCTTGAAGGGCTCCCCGGCCGACGGGCAAGTGATCAGGAGAAGTCACTATGGCTGCAGATGGTTCTAGTCGGCGTTCCTTCCTCCGATTCCTGGCGGCGACTCCGTTGCTGACTCAGCTGGCGGCCCGCGATCTCTTCGCCCACGCCACCACGGCGCTGGGGATCGGCGCGCAGCAGAACGTCTACTCCCGGCTTGGCGTGAAGACGGTCATCAACTGCCGCGGTACCTGGACCTATCTGAGCGGATCCCTGGAGTTTCCAGAGGTACGCCGGGCCCAGCAAGAGGCCAGCGACCATTTCGTGAACATGCTCGAGCTCCAGCGTGCCGTCGGACGCCGCTTGTCGGAGCTGACCGGCGCGGAGTCAGGGATCGTGACCTCCGGTTCCGCCGGCGCCATGGCCGCCGCGACGGCTGCCTGCATGGCCGGTACGGACGACACGCTGATCTGGCAGCTTCCCGATACTACCGGGATGAAGCACGAAGTCGTCATGGCCGGAGGCCGGAGCGCTTTTGACAGCGCCATTCGCCTCACGGGAGCCACACTCGTGCTCGTGTACTCACCGGAAGAGCTCGGCAACGCCATCAACGAAAACACGACGATGATCTATACGAACGCCCTCGGCGAAGAGCTGCAAAAGGAGCTCGCGATTGCCAAGGCGCGCAAGGTCCCCCTCTTGCTCGATGACGCCGCAGGCATTCCACCCGTCGACAACGCGAAGCTCTACGCCAGGATGGGAATCGACATGTATTGCTTTTCCGGGGGCAAGGGACTTCGCGGGCCGCAGTGCAGCGGCCTGCTCCTCGGTCGCAAGGACCTCATCGAGGCGGCTCTCCTGAATAGCAGCCCGCGCGAGGGCGCTATTTGCCGCCCGATGAAGGTCGGCAAGGAGGAGGTCATCGGCTGCCTGACGGCACTCGAAACGTGGTTGAAGATCGACGAAAGGAAGCTCTACGAAGAATGGAATGCGCGCATCGACCGAATCCGCAGGCTGGTCGATACGGTTCCTGGGGTGACCACGGGCACCTACGTTCCGGACGACGGAAATCGCTATCCAACCCTGACCGTGAAGTGGGACCAGCAGAGCTGGGGCTTTTCCATCTCTGATTGTGTGCGCGAACTTCGTGCCGGCGATCCCGTCATCGAGGTGTTGGGCGCAGACAATCCAAGCTTGGTGACCGCGGTGCGCGAAGGCAATCCAAACCGCAAGGAACGCAAGGGCCCCGATCACATCGAGCTGGTTTCCATGACGATCAAACCCGGAGAGGAGATCGTGGTCGGGCAGAGGTTGCGAGCCGTCCTCGGCGCCGCGCAAAAGAAGGCTGCCTAGGCGGCGCGCAAGGAGACCCATGCAACAGTCAGCACTTGCCCGGCACCTGGGCCTGTCCCTGCTCCTGGCTTCGCCTCTGGCCGCGCAGGAGAGACCGCGCGCCGTGGCGCCTGCCTACGCTCCCTCCGGCGGCAGCCGTCCCCTCTCCCCGGGCGTGGATGCCGGCGACTATCTCTACGTCTCGGGCCAAGGACCCCGCCGCGCAGATGGGACCGTGCCGTCGAAGCCAGACGCCCAATTCCGACAGGCCCTCGACAACGTCAAGGCCGTCCTGGAGCCTGCGGGGTTGGCTCTCGAAAACGTCGTCTACGCCCAGGTGTATCTCACGGACATCGGCTCGTACTCGGAGATGAATCGAGTTTTCGCCGAGTACTTCCCGAAGACTCCCCCGGCTCGAGCAGTGCTCGGAGTCTACGCCCTCCCTGATCCGACGGTCCGAATCAGCACCGTTGCCGTCCGCAATCTGGACGGTCGGAAGGCGATCCATCCGTCCGGCGTTCCAGCGGAGGAGTCCGCGTCGCCGGGCATCCTCACCCACGACCGTCTGTTCATTTCCGGCGTCGCCGGGACCGATCCCGTGACGGGCCGCGCTCCCGATGATCCAGCCGCCCAGGTCGATATGGCGCTCGACCGGATGCAGGCCGTCGTAAGAGCCGCCGGCCTGGAGCTCAGCCACGTCGTCTTCGTCAATCCCTATCTGACCTCGGGAATCCCGACGCGCGTCATGAACGAACGGTACGCTCGCCGGTTCGAGTTCGGCAATACTCCAGCGCGTGCCACGATCCAGGTGTCGAGCCTCCCGGGAGGCGCTCGCATCGAGTACACCGGTGTGGCCGTGCGTGACCTCCAGCAGCGCAAGGCGGTCCGGCCGAGGAACATGCCGCCCAGCCCCACCGCCAGCCCCTGCGTCTTTGCCGGCGACACTCTCTATTGCTCGGCGAAGAGCGGCTTCATCCCTGGGCCACACGGTGGCGTCTATGCCGCCACTACCCAGCACCAGCTCCGGCAGACGATGCGCAACCTTCTCGACAACCTCGAAGAAGCGGGGATGGATTTCAGTCAGGTCGTGGCTACCAATGTGTATCTGGACGATCTGGCTGACACACCGGCCTTCGACGAGGTCTACAGCGAATACTTCGGCCCGATCGTGCCGGCGAGCACCACCGTTCAACAGGTCGCTCCCGTAGAGCGCAAGCCCGACAAGGATGGCCACTATCCCGATCTGGAGCAGGTTTCACTGATCGCCCTCCGCGGCACACCCGCGCATTGAAGGAGGTCAATCACGTCGCGCGGGCGACCCCGCCGCTCATCGCGGCTCGCGAGGCCCGAAACCCCGGACCGAGGCATGCCGCCAGGGCCACGAGGAGAAGGCTCCCCGGCACCATCGCGAACGTTGCCGGAGCGACCGGCTCCAGGCGGAAGAGCATGCTCGACAGGGTTCGGGTGACCGCGACCGCCGCGCCTTGCCGCACGACGAGCCGCAGGAGATCGATCCGTCGGGCGCCGGGCGCGATCGGATCGCGAACTCGTGCGCGCGCTGACCGACCGAGTACGCGCCCACGGCGTGGCTGCCGGTGACGGGCAAGGCCAGCGCGGCCAGGGCAAACGCGGCCATCAGCGAGAGGCTGAATCGGCGGGGGAGCGACAGCATCGGACAGGTAGTCCTCGAACGGCCGGATCTGCGAGGCAGGCACCTCCGGATCGCTCCGGCGCACCTCTCCGGCCTTGGCTGCTCGCCAAGCCCATCGGATCGCCCGTCGTCCGCACGATCCAGAACATGTTCGCGGCCGCCGCCTCGACGTTGTCGGGGTGGACTTGCAGGTAGGTGAGGTACAGGTCCCACGTCGGCCCTCCGTCGAGCGCCACCTGCCGCACGTTCCCGACGACGCCGACGATCTCGACCGGCCTCGGCTTGTCGGTCGCCGTTCTCAACCGCCTGGCGCGGGCCGAGCATGGCTCGGCGTGTTCTGTGCGAGGCGCGGCACTGTCCTTCCCCCAGATCGAGCACCGTGAACGCGAGGCGAACTGCGTAGTCGAGCGTTGTGGTTCGCCAGAACCCCCTCCGCCGTCTTCGGCGTGTGTGAATGCCGCCTCACTCCGATCGTGTCCTCTACAGACCGGCCGTGACCGCCACCCGCTCGTCGCGCCCGAAGAAGGTCGGCAGGGCTGAAAACTCCGAGCCCTGACGGGTCTGCCCGCACCCGCAGTCCGGGACCTTGACAAGGCTTCTGGGGGGTCTTATATTTCTGTCATGACAGAAAGTACAGACCGATGCGGCTGACGCCAGCGCGGCGACGTTTCGTCCTGAACTGGGGGGAGATGGGGACCCGGTGGGGCATCAACCGCACGGTGGCCCAGGTCCACGCCCTGCTTTTCCTCTCGGAGCGGCCGCTCCACGCCGAAGAGATCTCCGAGACCCTGGAGGTCGCGCGCTCCAACGTCAGCGTGACCTTGCGCGAGCTGACCGCGTGGGGCCTGGTGACGCGCGTCCACGTCCTGGGGGACCGGCGCGACTATTTCGAGGCGCTCGGCGACGTGTGGGAGATGGCGCAGGCCATCTTCGAGCAGCGCCGGCGACGGGAAATCGACCCCACCCTGGCCGCGCTGCGTGAGTGCGTGGCCGAGGCCGAGGCCGGGGAGGACGCCCACGCCCGCGAGCGCCTGACCGAGATGCTCAACTTCTTCGAGCTGACGCTTTCCTGGTTCGAGCAGGTCCGGCGGATGCCTCGGCAGACGTTGACCCGTTTCGCCCGGATGGGCAGCCGAGTGGCGAAGCTGCTGGAGCCGGCATCATGAGGCTGTTTGCGCGGGAACCGCGCGAAGACCTCGTGGCGAGGCGAACCCTTCGGGCAGGACGGTTCTTGATGGCCGTGGCCGCGCTCCACGCCGCCTTCGGGCTGTGGATCGGCCGCGGCGCGCTAGTGGCGATAGCGCGCGACGGCTTCGTGAACGCCGTCGCTCCCCACCTCGACCGCAACTTCGTCTTCTGGTTCCTGCTCGCGAGCCCGTTTCTCTGGATCGTGGGCCGATTCGCGCTCTGGGTGGCTTCTGAAGGACGGAGGCCGCCGGTCTGGTTGGGAAGAAGCCTGTTGGCGTTGGCGCTCACCGGCGCCGTGCTGGTGCCCGTGTCCGGCTTCTGGTTGATCCTGCTCCCGGCGGCCTGGCTCTGGCTCGCGGCGAGAGCGCCGCGCCGTGTTTGAGGATCCGTCGATCATCCAGGGGGCTGCTGAGGTAGTCATGCGCATCCTGTTCTGTCTGGTTCTCTCTGTTATGGGCGCCCGCGCCGTCACCGCGGAACCCCTGCGCGTCGGCGTGGTGATCTTCGAAGGATTTCTTGCCAGCGAAGTGGTCGCCCCGGTGGAAGTCTTCGTGAAGGCGGCCGGCGAAGGGGCTCCGCGGTTCGATGTCTTCACCGTGGGGTCGAGCGGCAAGCCCGTGCGGAGTCACGAAGGCCTGCTGGTTCAACCGCGAGAGAGCTTCGCGTCCGCCCCTCCCCTGGACATCCTGGTGGTGCCGAGCTCGATGGACTTGGAAGGCCTTCTCGCCGATCGGGCTCTGGTTGGCTTCATCAAAGAGCGGGGGATCCGGGCGCGTTACCTGGCCAGCCATTGCGCGGGCGCGTTCCTGCTGGGAAAAGCGGGATTGCTCGACGGGAAGAGAGCGACGACCTACCTCGGCGGCGCGGAGCGGCTGCAGAAGATGTTCCCGAAATCGCGTGTCGAAGGTGACAGACACGTGGTGGTGGACGGGAACCTGGTCACCACCATCGGCGGGGCCGTGAGCTATGAGGACTCGCTCGCGCTTCTCGAGCGCATCGCCGGGCCGACGACGGCCGATCGGGTTGCGGCCGCGCTCTACTACTTTCGCTGGAAGGAGAAGAAGCTCGCGGCGGCCACGGCGGGCGCGAGGTAGCCGAGGCCGGCCGGCACGGTCAGGGGAGCCCCGATGAAGTTCACGGACACGACGCTGGCCTGGGCCATCGGCGCCGCGTCCGTTCTCGCAGCGCTCATGGAGCTCCCTTCGCAGCGGCCGTCCGCTCACTGGTTGCGCAAACTGAAGGTGAGCGTAACTGCCCATCTCTCTCTCCACCGACTCATTCATCTCCGCGGCGAGCTTCCAGGAGACCACGCGCGTCCTCACCGAGGGATCAGCGGGAAGGTCGATACCTCGAGGGCCTGAAGGAGAACGTGATCATGGGCCGCTGTTCGCGTCCCGATGATGCCCCTGGGTACGCTCTAACAGTGCATGAAGCTGGGACCGGGACCCCGCTCGTCGATTTCGTGAAAAGTCGTCACCAGCACCAAGGCGACAGCGTTTGACATATATGGCCCGCGAGCTGATGTCGATCTTGCCGGTGCCGCTTCGACTAGGGTAGGAGGCGCGACGTGAAGTTCATGCCGAATCTGGAACGGGCCGCCACACCTCTGGCGCCGCCGCCGGAGTTGGCGCGCCGAGATCTCCTGCGCGAGCGTGCGCGGAATCGCAGCGCGGCGGTCCTGTACCTGCAAGCCGCCGCCAAGACGGACGATGTGTCGGAACGGACCTCCCTGCGACGGCAGGCGGCGGAGCTGATCCTCGCGGGAGCCCCCTAGATCACCAATTGGAGAGAGATTGAGGCTCCCGAGCACCGCGCACACCTCCCGGCCTTGGCGGATCCACGAGCTCACCCGCGATTTCCGGCTCGAGGACGTGTGGGCACTGCCGACGCCAGGCGGCCCGGATGACTTCCCTCGGCTGGTGGCGGGCATCGCCTCGGGCGACCTGTCGCATGGTTCCGCCCGGGCCGCTGGCACGCTCTGGGCGATCCGATGGAGGATCGGGGAGCTGCTAGGGTGGGACGCCTCCGATGCGGGCGTCGGCTCCAGAGTGCCGACGCTCCGCGACCGCTTGCCGGCGGATCTGCGCGAGGCCGCGTCCGGCCCAGACTTCGCCGCGCTCCCCTTCACCTCGCTGTACCTGCTCGAGAACGAGTTTGCCGCTGAGATCGCCAACCGGACCATGCACGGGGTCCTGCATCTCGGGTGGGTTCCGCATCAGACTGGCGGCTACCGCGGCCAGATGGCCGTCTTGGTGAGGCCAAACGGACTGCTCGGGACCGCGTACATGGCCGCGATCAAGCCGCTCCGGCACCTGATCGTGTACCCGCAGATGATGCGACAAATCGAGCGGGCCTGGCGGGCGCGCGCCCGCGATCACACACCGGCGCACCCGTAGCTGAGATGGTGATTCCAAATCCGGGATGGGGACCCGGTCCCACGGACATCAGAGGGGACCGATCGCGGCGGTAGATGCCCTGGATGGCGAGGAGGACGGGGGCGTCCCACCTCGAGGTCTCGGCGAGGGGGACAGGGACCACTGGGGCTCGATCCTCGAGGACAGCAAGGAGCTCGACGTGCTCTTGGCTGACGGCGGGGGATCTCGCCAAAGGGAGCGGCCGCAGGTGCTCGCGTGGGAGCGCAGACGCCTGTCCGTGTTCTGTCCGTGAACGCCCGCCTAAATGGCCCAACTCCAGCGTCGGCGCAGCGTTCCGGCCCCTTCTTGACACGGCCTGAGACGGCTGGAGACGGCTGGAGTTGGGGTCATGAGTGCGCTCATAGCCCAAAGGTCGCAGGTTCAAATCCTGCCCCCGCTACCAACCTTAATCATCCGAATCAAAACAGGATACGGGCAGGGCGACCGCGAGGTCGCCCTTGCTGTTTCTGCGCGTGTGGGGCACTGGTGGGCGGATGTGCCTCCAGCCTTAAGACGTCCGAGCTGTAGGATTCTCGAGTGCCGCTTGTCTACCTGGATGCGAACGCTGTTGAAGACGCCGAGAGTGTCCTTCGCCAAAAAGCCATCTGTGGCTGAGGTCAGCCTCTGGCCCGATTGCAATGGGAGCGGAGCCAGCAAGAACCGCCGTCGAGTGACCTCATTGCGCGTGTCCTGCCGTCCCCGTGATGTTGGTTGTGGTGCTCGTCCGAGATGGATTCGAGAGGAAGCGTTCGATCGCGCTGGCGTAGTGTCCGGGCTCCTCCAGCATCGGCAGATGCGCCGAGTTCGTCAGCCATTCGATGCCGACGACGCCGGGAATGTCGTGAGCGAGCCGTTCAGCGATCGCCGCCCCGAAGTTGGTGTCGTTCCGGCCCCAGAGCAACAGCGTGGGATGATCGAATCGACGGAGGCCATCGACGACACGCATCGTCTCGAGGTTGTGGTCACGGTCCAACTGCCACTCAAGAAAGCGTCGCAGGCGCTTCCACCGTGTCGGCGTGGCGATGCTGGGACGCAGAAGGCCACGCGTGACATCCTGGGTCAGCACCTCCGAGCGCTGCACGGCGATGCGTAGCACGCGGCGTTGGACGGCGGGAAATCCAAATGCGACGCGGAAGAATGGCGTCGACAGCGGATGAACGATCAGCTCGACATCCAG
>JBKPDM010000121.1:0-3304 GCA_046727895.1 Pseudomonadota bacterium
GTGGGTACCGAATGCGCTAAGTGAACAGCCAGAGAGAAAACGCCCTCTGAACGGGCAATAGAGGTCAACAGCTCAAGGCCGAAAAGTCTTTTGTTTCAAGGGACTTTAGCCCACAGGCCACTGCCGGAGAGGCGGTTACAACCATTGGTAGTTGGCGGAGGGAGAGCGATTCGAACTCTCAGTACGATCGCTACTTCGGAGGCGCTGTCGCTTGGCCGAGGGCGCCTCTCATCCTCGGATCGGAAGCGGTTTTTTGCAAGAAGGGCGCCAAGCCAAAGCACCGGGGCAATACGAGTCGAGGTCCAAGCCGCCAGAAACGGGGGCTCGAGGAGGTAGCGGTCAGAGCATCTTGCGCCGGATGGCCGCTATTATGCGGCAAGCGCGGCGATGCCGGTCATGCCTGGCTCGATCCGCGCTTGCGCCTGGTCGTCGAGCCTCGGGTGCGAGCGCAGCAGCCGAGCCCGTCTGGATGACACGACAGCGCCTGCGCAGCAAGCCATGCGACGCAACGGTGCGGACTTCAGGCCGTCGCACGATTGTCACAACCCTACGGTAACCCGCCAACGGAGGGTAGCGGCAGCGCTTTCATGAGTCTGAGCACCACGCGGCCAGCATCAAATCCGACCAGTGACCAAGCCGCACTCTCGCGGCGGGCGGCGCAGTACGTCCGCATGTCCACGGAGCACCAGCAGTACTCGACCGAGAACCAGGAGGCCGCGATCCGCAGCTACGCCGACGCGCGCAACCTCGTCATCGTCCGCACCTACGCCGATCAGGGTAAGAGCGGCCTTCGATTCGAGGGCCGCAACGCCCTCAAACAGCTGATCAACGACGTCGAGACCGGCACAGCCGAGTTCGAAGCCATCCTGGTCTACGACGTCAGCCGCTGGGGTCGCTTCCAGGACGCGGACGAGAGCGCCTATTACGAGTACATTTGCCGCCGAGCCAACATCGCGGTGCACTATTGCGCCGAGCAGTTCGAGAACGACGGCAGCCCGGTGGCGACCATCGTGAAGGGCGTCAAGCGCGCGATGGCGGGGGAGTACAGCCGCGAGCTCTCGGCGAAGGTGTTCGCGGGCCAGTGTCGACTGATCGAGCTGGGCTACCGCCAGGGTGGTGCCGCGCGCTACGGGCTTCGCCGCATGTTGGTCGATCAGCAGGGTCACGCCAAGGGTGTGCTCGCGCACGGCCAGCAGAAGAGCCTGCAGACCGACCGGGTCGTGCTGGTGCCAGGGCCACCCGAGGAGGTGGCGACCGTCCGCGAGATCTACCGCTCGATCGTCGATGAAGGCAAAGTCGAGAGCGAGATCGCGAGTTCCCTTAACGCCCGCGGAATCGTCACCGATCTGGGGCGGTTTTGGACCCGCGGCACGGTGCATTACGTGCTCACCAACGAGAAGTACATCGGTAACAACGTGTACAACCGTGTCTCGTTCAAGCTGAAGAAGAAGCGGGTCGTCAATCCGCCTGACATGTGGATCCGCCGCGAGGGCACCTTCGAGCCTCTGATCGAGCCGCGTCTGTTCTATACCGGCCAGGGGATGATCCGCGAGCGCAGCCGACGTCTCTCGAACGAGGAATTGCTGAGCCACTTGCAACGGCTGTTCAAACGACACGGCCACCTCTCGGGCCTTCTGATCGACGAAACCGAGGCATGCCCTCCAGCTCGGTCTACCGCGGCCGCTTCGGGAGCCTGATCCGCGCGTACGGCCTCGTCGGTTACACCCCGGCCCGGGACTACCGCTACATCGAGATCAATCGCTACCTGCGCCGGATGCACCCGGAGACGGTGGCCGACGTGATCGCCAACATCGAGCGTCTCGGCGGCGTGATCGACCGCGACCGTGACACCGAGCTCCTGACCATCAACGGAGGTTTTAGTGCCTCCCTCGTGCTGGCCCGCTGTCGGAATACCGAAGCCGGACATCACCGATGGCTGATCCGCTTCGATGCCGGCCTCGGGCCCGACATCACGCTTGCGGTCCGCATGCGCCCGGCAACCGCGAGATCCTGGACTATTACCTATTGCCGCGAGTCGACCTTCGGCCAGCCAGGCTGCGGATGGGCCGAGATAACGGCCTGGATCTGGATTGCTTCCGCTTCGAGGATCTAAGCTTCTTCTTCGGCATGGCCGAGCGGGTCCGACTGCCGGTGGCCGCGTGACGATCGGACCGTCGGACCGGAGCGCGCCCTGAACCCGCCGACCGGGCCTCAGCGGCGGCGCGCCCTCAAGCTGATCGCACTCGCAACCGGCGCGATCGACAAGATCGGCGCCGCGGCCGAAGAACGCATCATCCGGCCATCGGGCCTTCGTTGGCCGGAGTGGATCGAGCGTTGCGTCACCCAGGGCATGGGTGCCATCGGTGCGCTCGCGGCCGAGCCTTGGCCCGCGGATACTGCACTGGACCAAGCGCAGATCACCACCGCCTGCATGCTCCGCTACGTCCAGATGGTCGATTCTTCGCTGCTGCCACCCGGTCGCTTTCCCGCGCTCGACGCCCTCTCCGCGCGCTGCGAAGCCCTCCCCGCCTTCCGGGCGACCTGGCCCGCCGAGTACGCACCCGAGGTGAATTGAAGATTTACCGTCGGACCGCAGATAGCGGGCGTTCTTCGGAGACGGGCTTCTGTCCCGATTGCGGAATGCAGATTTGCGGCCGCCCAGAATGGCGGCCCGATACCATCGTTCTGAAACCCGGAACACTCGACGATCGGAGCTGGATCAGGCCGGATACCCACATATGGACAAGCCGCAAGCATGAACAGTCCCGTGCAAGAGATCTCCGTCGCTTGTAGTGGCCGGTTCGACTGGCGGCTTCGATGGGCTGCCACGAGTGATCTTGACGGCCTCCACGCGGTCGCATGTCAGCCTGCGGTGTATCGCTACCTTTTCGACGGAAAACCGCCGGCTAGGGAGCTGATCCTCGGAAGGATCGAGCAGGGCATGGTCCACGCTGACCGCGTCGGCGTCGGACTTTGGGTGCTTGAAGCTCCCGCGGTCCCATATGGCGGCTGCGTTCAGATCGAGCCGGACCAGCTCTCGCGATCCGGCGAACTTCTCTATTTCCTCGATTGCGCCTATTGGGGGCAGGGCCTTGCGACCCGGATGGCTTGGACGGCCATCACCCAGGCCTTCCGCACACCGCACATTGACTGCGTGTTCGCCGGCGCTGATCGTCCCAACCAGGCGTCCATCGCGGTCATGCGCCGGCTCGGGATGAGATTTCGACGTGATGTCCAATACCCCCTGGGTCCTGGAGTAGAGTACGCGATCCACCGCAACCATCCGCGGCCGAGCCATGCGCCT
>JBKPDM010000122.1:0-7697 GCA_046727895.1 Pseudomonadota bacterium
CCCCTCGACCAGTCCTTGATATTGGCGAAGCCGCGGTCTTCGAGGTCGCGGCGAATCGTCCGGGTCGCGACCATGACCGCGCGCGAAGGGCGATGAAACCAGCGCATCCCCGCATAGCCGAGGGCCAAAGGGATCGGCAGCCGCGCGCTCAGATATTCGGGAAAGCGCGTGTGATAGGAGGTCGTGAACGGCAGGTGGCGCCTCAGGCATTGCCGGCGCGTGGCCATGCCGAGGGGTCCTTCGGTCGCGATGTGGACGTAGTGCGGACGAACCTGCTCGAGGATTTGGGCGATCTGCCGGCCCGGGCGCAGCGCGAGCCGGAACTCCGGATAGGTCGGGCACCGTACGGTCCTGAACCGGTCCGGAGAGACCACCTCGACGACGTGACCGAGCGCCTCGCACTCGGCCTTGACCTGCTGCAGCGTGCGCACGACGCCGTTGACCTGGGGCGGCCAGGCGTCGGTCGCGAGGAGAATGCGCGTCAAGCGGCGATCGCCGCCTTCCCGGCCGGCCGCGGCGCGAGCCGGCGACGCACGGGCAGCAGGTCGAGCTGGCGCCGCTCTGCCCAGTGGAGCAGCTCCAGGCGGCCGTCCCAGTGCTCGACGAGGGCGGAGCAGCTCTCCACCCAGTCGCCGTCGTTGAAGTACTGAACGCCCTCGATGATCCGCATTTCCGGCTTATGGACGTGACCGCAGACCACCCCGCAGACCGCTCGCCGGCGCGCCCCGGCCGCGACCGCCTGCTCGTAGCGCTCGATGAAGTTGACCGCAGCCTTGACCCGCGCTTTCAGAAACGCCGAGAGAGGCCAATATCCGAGCCCCACCGAGCGGCGCAGGCGATTGAAGCCGGTGTTGACCGCGAGCGCGGCGTCGTAGGCGATCGAGCCGAGCCGCGCCAGCCAGGGCATGTCCGCGCACACGCCGTCGAAGGCATCACCGTGGGTCACCAGAAGCCGGCGGCCATCGGCGGTCTCATGGATCACGTCCTGCATGATGCGCACACCCGCAAAAGTGACGCCGATCAGCTTGCGCAGCGCCTCGTCGTGATTGCCCGGCAGGTAGACGACCCGGGTGCCCCGACGGGCGCGCCCGAGCAGCGCATGCAGGACCTCGCGGTGACGCTCGGGCCAGAACCAGCGCTTCTTCAGGCGCCAGCCGTCGACGATATCGCCGACCAGGTAGAGGTGCTCCGACTCGACGTGGCGCAAGAAATCGAGCAGACAGTCGGCCTTGCAGCCGCGCGAACCTAGATGTAAGTCGGAGATGAAGATGGTCCGATAGCGCTGCGCCGCTTCTTGCGTCCCGCTCGGTCGGGACATCTGCGCACTGAGCATCAACGATCACTCACACTGATCACTACAGACGGTCAGGTGTAAAGTATCCAGAAATCATGACGGTAGCATGACAACTCGAAGCCGCCATTTCTCCGCCAGTACTCTTTACCTTTCATTAAGAAATGGTGGAGGATATCGGGTCTATAGCTATCAAGCCGACGCCCGGTCATCAGATCGGGTGGGGCCTGCCGGATGCGGTATTCGAGCGTGAACCACGGGGCGCCGGCCCGGCGACTTCTGATCATCTTCAACCCGACGGCAGGCTGGCGGCGCCGCCGGCGCTTCGACGCGGTGCTGGCGCGGCTTCGCCGGTCGGGGTGCCAGGTGACCGTGCGCGCGACCCGGGCGCCGGGCGATGCCGAGCGGTTCGCGGCCGAGGCCGATCCGGCGCGTTACGACGTGCTGGTCGTGGCGGGCGGCGACGGCACCATCAACGAGGCCATCAACGGGCTTTGCGGCTCGCGCCTGCCGTTGGCCATCCTGCCGCTCGGTACCGCCAACGTGCTCGCCGCCGAGATCGGCCTGCCGAGCGATCCCGACCCGCTCGCTCTGACCATCGCGCGCGGCGTCGCGCGGCCGGTGACACTGGGGGTCGCCAACGGCCGGCGGTTCATCCTCATGGCGGGTGCAGGGTTCGATGCCCACGTCGTCGCGACCGTCAGTCAGCCCCTCAAACGCTGGCTCGGCAAAGTCGCATACGTACTCGCTTCCCTCCGTCAGGCGCACGCGTTCCGCTTTCCCGAGTACCGGGTGTCGATCGACGGCGCCGCTCGCTCAGCCGCATCGGTGCTGGTCGCCAACGCTCGCTTCTACGGCGGCCGCTTCGTCGTGGCGCCGTCGGCCGATCTGCGGAGCCCGACCTTCCAGGTCTGCCTGTTCGAGCGTTCCGGCCGGCTCGCTGCGGCCGGTTATGCGCTCGCCCTGCTCACGGGCCTTCTGCCCCAGTTGTCGAGCTATCGGATCATGCCCGCGCGCCGGATCGAGATTCAGGGCCCGGCGGGCGAGCCTGTGCAGGCCGACGGCGATATCATCGCCCGGCTCGATGTCGACATCATGGCGCTACCGGACGCGCTCGAGCTCGTGTTTCCGCCCGGAGGCGCACAGCTCGAGACGCTCGCAGCACCTCCGGCCGGGCGGGCCGTAGCCGCGGAGCCGATGGGGTTACGGCCCGCAGCGACGCAGATCCAGGAGTGAGCCGCGCGGGAGCGCGGCGATGCCTCCGCCCGAGACCGCAGTCCATCTACCGGCTTTGCCGCCTGGACGGCTGCCAACAAGAAGCTGAAGCTAGCGCGTGGCTGCCGAGACACCGCACGAGGTCTGTCCCATGACCAAGCCCCGACCCGTCACCATCGCGCATCTGACCTGCCAGATCTGCGGCAAGCCCAAGAACCGCTCGGAGCTGATCCCTGGCGCGGTAATCCGGCCGCCACTGATCGAGCGGATCCGACGCGCGTTTCCGGCCTGGTCGTCCGAGGGTTACATCTGCCTGCCCGACCTCAATCGATTTCGCAGCGACTACATCCAGTCGCTGTTACTGGAGGAAAAGGGCGAGCTGTCGTCGCTCGAGCGCTCGGTGATCGAGAGCCTGGCGCGGCACGAAACCCTGGCCCTGGACGTCGAGGCCCAGTTCCAGAAGAAGCTCTCGCCCGGCGAGCGGCTGGCCGACCAGATCGCCGATTTCGGCGGCAGCTGGACCTTCATCTCGCTGTTCGGCGGCTTCATTTTCGTCTGGATCGTCATCAACACGATCGTCCTGATCACCCGCCCGTTCGATGCCTACCCGTTCATCCTGCTCAACTTGATGCTGTCCTGCCTGGCCGCGGTGCAGGCGCCGATCATCATAATGAGCCAGAACCGCCAGGAGGCGCGCGACCGGCTGCGCTCGGAGAACGACTACCGGGTCAACCTCAAGGCCGAGCTGGAGATCCGCCACCTGCACGAGAAGCTCGATTACCTCCTGCAGCACCAGTGGGAGCGCCTGCTGGAGATCCAGCAGATTCAGGTCGAGCTGATGAACGAAATCGCCCCGGCGCGGCGCCGCGGCGAGTGAAGCCCGAGGCTATCGATCCGCCGGCCGTGTCAGCACGTCGGCCCGCAGCCGGCGGCGCAGTACCGGGGGATCAGCCGCAGACGCCGGACGGGCCGGGTTCTGCGGCCGACCAGACACCTCGCGTCACATCGCTTTCTTGAGCATCGCCTGCACCTCGCCGGCATCCTTTTGCGCCGCGGCGAGGTCCTTGGCCTTGAGGCCGACCCGAGCCTTGTCGAGGGGCGCCTGGAGGACCTTCTTCTGGGCGCGGTCCGTGCTGTCCGGGATGGCGCCCTTGCCGAGGTCCTTGCACGGGTTGAGCGCCTTGGCATCGAAGGTCTTGCCGCCCGGCCCGACCAGGCAGTTGATCACGTGCTGCAGATGGGTGTGGACCATCTCGAGCTTGTCCGAGCCTGCGGCATAGCCGGCATGCTGCTCGGCCATCGCGATCTCCGGCTTGGCATCCGCCGCCGCGGCCGGCGCGGGCACCAGGAAGCAAAGGCCGATGCCGGCGACGCCCAGGCCAAGGCACATCGAGAGACTGCGCTTGTTCGTCATCATTTCTGCCCTCCGTGTGGCTTCGTTGCGAACTGACGCTGCACTAGAGATATAGCGCCGCCGTTCTTCTTCACGCCAGCACCGTTCGACGGGCTTGTGGCTCCTGTCCGACTGGGGACGGGCACCGTGGCGTCGGGTGCAACGGCTTCTCAACCAAGTTGTGCCCATAATCGGGCATTGCCCCCGGGGTGCGCACCGATGCCGCTGGAAATCGCCGTTCCGCTCGCCGCGTTTCTGGTCTTTTTCCTCGGCCGTCTCGCCTTTCGGCCGGGACGGCGTGAGGAGGGTCCCGAGCCCGAAGAAGCGGCGGCGAGGCGCTTCATCGAGGCCAGAATCGACGAGCACATCGAGTTCCTGGCGGGCAAATACCTGGAGACCAGGACTCCGGTCGCAGACCCCGATGGATCTGGTGAGGGCCGCGATCCACGCGAACGGCAGGACGTCCAGGTCGACGACGACATTTCGCGCCGGTTCGCGAGCGAGATCGAAGCCTTCATCGCGGATGTGGTGCTCGAGGACGAGGCACTTTCTGCGATGGATGACGTGGAGATGAAGTCCGCGATCCGGGAGGTCGTGGTCCTGAACCGGCAATACGTCTACGACCAGGTGCTGGCTCGCATCCGTCGCCACATCGCGCGCTCCGACGATGCCGGCTAGTACGATTCTTTCGGCACCCACTGAGGGGCACGACGGTCCCGACGCCCGAATCGTTCAGGTCGCTGACATCCTGGACTGGTTCAAGCGCCAGGGCCCCCGCTACCATGCGCGCATGAACGCAGCGCTCCCCGCCTTCGTCGAGGCGCATCGCCAGCGCGCGAAGTGACGCTCTCGCCAGCGTTTTCCCGTCCTGAATAGACCGACGTAACCTGAGGCTCCGGCCACGAGGATCACGCGCAATTGGTTCCTGACACCATTTCCTCGCGTGCAATTGGTTCCTGACACCTTTTCCGGACTCAACAGAGCCTCGCCGCAGCGCACGCCCGCCGCAGGCCCTCGCCGCCGGCGCCAGGCCGACAACACCCTCGTCCGCTCGAGCCGACGCCCCGGACCGCCAATCGCACCGACCTCGGCCAGCCTGGGCGGGCGAGACCGCTCTCTGCGCCACGCCTGCCGCGATCGCTCTGGCAACCAAGCGCTCGCGCGCCGCCATCGACCCTGTCCCTCTCGGCCGGCGGCAACCGTCAAATCCCCATAGACCCCACGCCGAGCCCGGCCCCCGCGGGTTCGTTCCCTGGCGGCTTTCGGACGCCGACCCCAGGCGCCGCCCGCCAAGTCTCGACCGACCGGCATCCGAAACCCTACACAGACTCGGATCGTCGACGATGTGCTGGAGCAGTGGATTGTCCGCCTTGCCGGAGCAGATGGCCACGCCGCGGCCGGGGGATGGGGCCGGATCCGGCCCCGTTGTCGGTCGCCGGGGTTATTGGCTCGCCTGGTGCTTGACATCGATCCGGCCGACGAGGCCTTCGCTCTCATCCGCCGGGCCGGCCGCGAAGAACAGCGTGTCGGCTAGGGACCGGGCGCCAAACGGATCGAAACCAATGCCCCACAGGCCGTCGATCACGACGGGCTCGCCATTCGACTGGCGCAGCTGCCCCTCGAGATGGCCGGTTGGCCGGTCGAAGGCGTTGATCGTGCCATTGCCGAAATTGCCAACCAGCAGATCGCCTCTAAACCCGCCGAAGCTCGCCGGCGCCATGGCTAACCCCCAGGGTGCGTCGAGGACGCCACGCGAGACCACCCGTCTGAGCAGGTGACCCTCAGGGTCGAAGGCGTCGACGAATCCCAGGCCCATGCCGTGGACGTCGTCATGCGCGGCGGCATCCTGCTTGGCGAAGGTCACGAGGAGCCTGCCGTTCACGTTCTGGATGCCGAACGGCGCGAATCCGGTCGGGAGCGTAGCATCCCTGAAGTCGCCGCTGGGATGGACGGGCTGGAATGCGTGGTTGAAGACTTCAATCTGCCCGTTGTGGAAATCGGTGGCGAAGAGCAAGTGAGCGTTGCCGATCGCGGCCGAGGCCAGGCCCTTGAAGATTGCGCCGTTCGTCGCTTTGAACTCAGCGAGGGCGTGGGTGCGGTCGACCTGGGGGTTCCAGGCGGAGATGACGCCAGCCTCGCTCGCAAAGATGAAGCGGCTGGCACCCGCCCTGTTGCCCTTGTGGATCCGGAACTGGTCAGAGTTGTTGGCGACGATGCCGGTGGGGGCTCCATCCGGGATCGACACCGTGATCCCCTCCGGGTTACCGGTGCCGCCAAAGGCAGTGGACAAGTCGGTGCCGTTGTCCGCCACGCGCACCTTGCTGTTGCTGGCGAACGCGATGCCCCACGCGTTGACGAGGTTCTTGTCGGTATGGCGCGCTGCGATGGCACCGTCGGAGACCAGGTTGGTGACCTTGAAGGCGTTCCCGCGGGCCGGCACCGGCTCCGCCGTCGCAACTCTCGCGGCCGCGTGGCCCGGTTGGCCGCCGCCCGGCTTTGCCCCCCCAGCCCCATGGCTGCCATTGTGGGCCGGAGCGATGGTCGACCAGGTTAGGACGAGGGCCGTGACAGCGGCGGTTGCCAGAAGCTGACGTGATGTGCGCATGGTGGACTCTCCCGGGAGGCCGTGGCGAGGGCCCTGCTCCCGCCTCACAGCCTGCGTGATGTGGGAGGACACCGCCGCGCTCGCCGCTATTCCGCCACGCGCATGCGGCGCATCGCCGCGGAGTCCTTGCGCTCGCCATCCTGCTGGCCCCGGGATCATCACCGGGCTCTGAGACTCATGTCGACCGAGGGATCCTCAGGGGACCGGCATGACGATATCCCGGTAGTCTCAACCGCTATTTGTCGAATCCCAGGCACCGATTCCACGAAATAGGAATATGCTCTAGGTCACACCAGATACGCGCTAAGACGACGACCCGCGATGGTACGCTCATCGAGACGCTGCATCAGATCACGCCGCCGGTCCTTCTGATAGGAGGGAAAAAGGTGTCAGGAACTTTTTCGCCAAGCTACGATGAAGGAAGAAAAGGTGTCAGAAACCTTTTCGAGCCAGCGCGCCGGAGCGAAGGTGCCGGCCATGAGCAGGCCGTTGCGGGTCGATGTCGGGGGTTACGTCTACCACGCGCTCAACCGGGCGAGCGCGCGGGCGACCCTGTTCGAGGAACCCGATGACTACCAGAGCTTCGAGCAGGTCCTGTACGAGGCACACTTACGGACCGGCATGCGCATCCTCGCCTACTGCCTCATGCCCAACCACTGGCACCTGGTGCTGTGGCCGAGACGGAACGAGGCCAGCGACTGTCTTGGAAGGTCAAGCTGATTGTGGTTGACGCCATGGCTGGCGATCCCGGAGCATGGCGTTGAGGATGAGCAGGAGCCTTGCGCATGGCGGCGATGAGCGCGAGCTTCTTGGCTTTGCCGGCGGCGACCAGGCGCTGGTCGAAGGCGCGCAGCGCGGGGTTGTGGCGGACCGCGACCAGGGCCGCCATGTAGAGCACGGCGCGCACCGGCGCCCGGCCGCCCCAGATCGTGCGGCGGCCCTTCATCAGGCCGCTGTCGCGGGCGAACGGCGCCACACCAACCAGCGCAGCCACGGCGCGGCGGTCGAGCTGGCCGAGTTCCGGCAAGAGAGCCAGGAGCGTGCTCACCGTCACCTTGCCGACGCCCGGCACCGAGGCCAGCAGCGCGGCGCGTTCCTGCCACACGGGATGGCGGGCGAGGTGGCCGTCGATCTGGTCTTCGAGCTCGGCGAGCGTGGTCTTCAGCCAGCCAAGGTGGGCCTCGATCGAGGCC
>JBKPDM010000123.1:0-5604 GCA_046727895.1 Pseudomonadota bacterium
GCGGAGCGGCAGGCGTTCCGCTGGCTGGCGCGCTATCGCGCCGGCGGAACGGCGGCGCTGGTCGACCGCAGCTCGGCGCCCAAGCGCTGCCCCCACGAGGTGCCGGCCGAGCGCGTGGCCGCGATCGCACGCTGGCGGCGCCAGCGCCTGAGCGGCCCGGCCATCGCGCGCGAGCTGGCCATGCCGGTCTCGACGGTCGGCGGCCGACTGCGCCGCCTCGGGCTCGGCAAGCTCGCGGCCCTCGAGCCGAAGCCGCCGATCGTGCGCTATGAGCGCGAGCGGCCGGGCGAGCTGCTCCACATCGACACCAAGAAGCTCGGGTGCATCGAGGCGGTCGGCCATCGGATCACCGGCGATCGTCGCGATCGCAAGCGCGGCGCCGGCTGGGAGGCCGTGCACGTCTGCATCGACGATGCCTCGCGCCTGGCCTACGGCGAGATGTTGCCGGACGAGCGCAAGGCCAGCGCGGTGTCGTTTCTCGAACGTGCGGTCGCCTGGTTCGCGTCTCAGGGCGTGAGGGTCGAGCGGGTCATGACCGACAACGGCTCGGCCTACCGCAGCCATCACTGGCGCCACGCCTGTGGCGACCTCGCGCTGCGCCACATCCGCACCAGGCCCTACACGCCGCGGACCAATGGCAAGGCCGAGCGCTTCATTCAGACCGGCCTGCGCGAGTGGGCCTACGCGCGCCCCTTTGCGTCCTCGCACGACCGTGCCGCTGCGCTCATCCCTTGGCTCGACCATTACAACACCGCCCGGCCGCACGCCGCGCTGGCCCAGCAGCCGCCGGCCAGCCGGTTGCGCCTGCCAGCGTTCCTCGGTTCGACCGACGGCGCCGTTCCTCCGTCCCGACTTGCGATCACCCACGACCGGTCCGCCGGGACGGCGCCAGGAGCGCCGCAGGCGACCGGCGCCAGCCGGCGCGAAGCGTCCTTGCACCGACCCGCCGGACCGGTCACGCTCCAACAGGAGGGCACCCCATGCTCGTTCACCTGAACAACGTTCCTGGAAACGACACCTAGGACGTGACATGCCCCAGCCTCGCCTGGATCCGGCACCCCGGCAGTATCCGCCCGTCGCCGCCCTGCTGCGCCGTGCCGCGCGCGGGCCGGCGGCGGCCCCCGGGCGGACGAGCGCGGGCGAGATCGAGGCCTGGCTGTTGCGCGAGGCCATCCGCGAAGACGACATGCTACCGCTCTTCGAGTCGCTGGTGTGGCGACTGGTGGCGGCCGGTCTGCCGCTCGATCGCAGCAGCGTGCATGTCGGCACACTGCATCCGCAGCTCCTCGGCTTCTCTTGGAACTGGAACCGGGCCGACGGCCTGTGCGATGAGGTCAAGGTCGCGGAAGCCGCGCGCACGTCCGACTTCTACCGGCGCAACCCGTTGTTCCTCGCCAACGAGTACGGCGAGTCCGTGCGCTGCGATCTCAGCGATCCGCAGACCCTCGCCCGCTTTCCGCTGATGGCGGAGCTGGCGGCACAGGGCATCACCGAGTACATCGTGCTGGCGCTGGGCGGCGGTGCCTATTACAACGCCGTCACCGTCGCAACGCAGCAGGCTGGCGGCTTCTCCGATACGCAGCGCGCGATCTTGGAACGGATCTTCGCGCTGTTTGCGCTGCACATCGAGCGTCACATCGCGCGTCGCATTGCCGGCAACGTGCTCGACACCTACCTAGGCACGGCGGCCGGCGGCAAGGTGCTGCGCGGCTCCATCCATCGCGGCTCGGGCGAGCGTATACACGCCATCGTCTGGGCATCTGATCTGCGCGGCTTCACCGACCTCGCCGATCGGCTGGAAGGCGCCGACATGATCGCGCTGCTCAACGCCTATTTCGAGCGCCTTGCCGGCGCTGTGCTGGCTCATGACGGCGAGGTGCTGAAATTCATCGGCGACGGTCTGCTGGCCGTGTTCCCGTTCGCCGCCTTCGGCGATGAGGCGCAGGCAGCTACCGCATCGCTGGCCGCGGCGGAAGCGGCGATGGCGGCGGTCGATCGCCTCAATGCCGATCCGCCGCCCGAGCTGGCCCGCATCGCGGGCTGGCAGCCGCTGCGTTCCGGGATCGCGCTGCATGAAGGCGACGTGTTCTTCGGCAACGTCGGCGCCGAAGCCCGGCTGGATTTCACTGTGATCGGCCGCGCCGTCAATGCCGCGAGCCGCGTCGAGGCGATGACCACGACGCTGGGACATTCCATCCTGATCACCGAGCCCGTCGCTCGCCGACTCGATCGTCCGCTCGAGCCACTGGGTGCACACGCGCTGCGCGGCCTGGCCGAACCAGTGCCACTGTTCGGCCTGAAGCCATGATCATGTTCATGACCCCAGAAGCGCTCGAAAAGTTCCGCAACAGCTCTGGCCGGGAGGCCGGCGCTAACGCCCAGGTCACCATGATTGATGAGGGCAAGGCGGCCGATATCAGCTCGGTCATGGCCGACAACCCGGTCTTCGCCTTCGTCTTCGGTCAGAAGGGCCTAATGGGCCCCAGGGCGATCGCGCCAGGTACACCAAGGCGGCCGGATGATCCCGCGGTTCGCGACTTCCAGCACTGTGCCTGTCTCCCGCCTTCTCGCGGCGCTCCTCGCTTGCCAACGGCCAAGTCCCAAAGGCGACCTTCACTGTGAGCCGCCACTGGATAGGTCGCGACCCGTTTTGCGTCGACGCTGCAGGTGCATCGCGCGATTGAGGTCGACCGCCGGCCATGTCGCGCTCGGCGGTCATGAAAGCCCGCGGCGAACTATAGGTGATATTCTCTGTGTCCTTCTCGATCGGTCTCCCTTAGGTCGGGCGCGCGCCCTCCCGCGCGAACTCCCCGATAAGCTTAGCATAGTCCTCGAATAAAGGTTGGGTCGCGAAGCTGTGCTCGGCAGGCGTGTTTGCCCAAGCCAACCTCTCCTGTGTCCAAACCTCGATGAAGGGAACGAACCAACTATGATCGTCGAGTATGGAGGGGCGCAGGTTCACAAACTCGTCCATGCCCTCGGGACGCGTGAACATCCAACTCATGCACCGCGGGCAGAAAAAGTGGCGCGTAGGCCCGTGGAGGCCGCCAACTACCGGATTGCCGGCAGTTACGTCAAAGCCTGAGCTCGGGACAGCCAGCGTCAGTGAAAAGGCACTTGCGGCCATAGTTTGGCAGCCCGTACAGTGGCAGGCCGACGCGAGAAGCGGCGGCGCGCTCACGCGAATGCGCGTCTGGTGGCAACGGCAGCCGCCGTCCCAAGGCAGTTTCCACTCGCTCATCCTGATTCTCCTTACGCTACGTCTTTCCCATCGATTCTCTAATCTTCCACCGCGCATCCGGGGAACTACGGTATCTCAGAACTCGAGGCAGATTTTGCCGAAATGGGCCCCCGACTCTTCGTACCGAAAGGCATTGGCGATCTCGGCAAGCGCAAAGCTGCGGTCGACCACGGGCCGTAAGCCGGTGGCGTCGATCGCCCGCACCAGCTCCATCTGATGGCGCCGGTTTCCAACGATCACACCCTGTAGCCGGGCTTGCTTCGCCATCAGGGCGGCGGTCGGGACTTCGCCCGCCAGGCCGGTCAGCACCCCGATGAGCGAGATGTGTCCGCCAACGCGCGCGGCGGTGATCGATTGCGCGAGTGTACCCGGCCCGCCGACCTCAATGACATGGTCGACGCCGCGCCCGCCGGTCCAATCGCGCGCGCGAGTGCCCCAGTCCTCGTGCCGCCGGTAGTTGATCGTAAGGTCGGCGCCCATTGTGCGTACCCGCTCCAGCTTCTCATTGGACGACGAGGTGGCGATGACCGTCGCGCCCATCATCTTCGCCATCTGGAGGGCGAAGATCGAGACGCCACCGGTGCCGAGAACCAGCACCACATCACCCGCCTTCAGCCCGCCGTCGACGACCAGGGCCCGCCAGGCGGTGAGCCCGGCCGTAGGGAGCGTCGCCGCTTCGGCATGGCTGAGGCCTCTGGGCGCCGGGTAAACCAGGTCGCCGGGCGCACCACGGCCTCACGAGCATAACCATCGACGCCGTCGCCGGGGACGGTCGAGAAATTACCGACCGCGGGCGGACCGTCCTGCCACTCCGGGAAGAAGCAGCAGATGACGTCGTCGCCTACCATAAACTCGGTTACGCCCTCTCCGACCGCCTCCACGACGCCGGCGCCATCAGACAACGGAATGCGCCCGTCCGCCGTTCGGATCCTCCCCGTCGCGACTAGATAGATAGTCGTGATAGTTGAGCGAGCTCGCATGAAGCCGGACCCGGATCTCGCCCTGGGCAGGGGGCCGGGGTCGGGCATCTCGATCAGTTCCAGTCGATCAAGCCCGCCAGGCGAGCGTACTACGATTCCTTTCATTTCCGTCTCCAATCCTTGTCGGCATGGTCCTTCAGAGCAGGACCGTGGTGAATGTCGGTCACCACCGAGCACGCCCGCCTTAGCCCGAGATCGCCCGGCCTCCGTTCCTGGGTCCGACGGTGCTCCCCGGAGGGTCATTGGTCAACCGGAAGGCCCAGCGGAGGTGCGGTCATGGGCAGCGTGAACGATGGCAGGCCGCTCCGTGGATCTACCCAGGGGCTTCCGAACGAGCGGCGTAAGTGGTCATGGTACGATGATCCTCGTCGGCGAGTACGATTCGCCCTACGTGCGCCGGGTCGCGGTGTCGCTGCGCGTCTTGGAATTCGAATACGAGCACGACACGCGCTCGGTGTTCGCCGAATTCGACGCCATGCGCGCGATCAATCCGCTGGGCCGCATCCCCTCACTCGTGCTCGACGACGGCGAGGTGCTGATCGACTCGGCGGCGATTCTCGACTGGCTCGATCAGACCGTCGGCCCCGAGCGCCTGATTGCGCTCGCCACCGGCGCGACCGACAAGGTCGGCGCCGCCGCTTATGAGCGCCTGATCCGGCCCGCGGCGCTGCGCTGGCCAGAGTGGATCCTGCGCTGCCGGACCCAGGGCGCGGGCGCTATCGCCGCGCTCGCGGCCGAGCCCTGGTCGCCAGGCAGAACCCTCGACCAAGCCGAGATCACCACCGCCTGCATGCTCCGCTACGTCACCATGGCCGACCCCGAGCTCCTGCCGCCCGGCCGCCATCCCACCCTCGAAGCGCTGTCCGCACGCTGCGAGGCGCTGCCCGAATTCCAGGCGACCTGGCCGGCCGAGTACGCCATTCCAAGGAACCCGTGAGCGGACGCTCCGAAGACGTCGCCTCACAGAGTCGCCGAATCGCGGGCGTCAGTGCCCGAAGGGCTGGACATTGCCGGCACCGCGAATGCTAAGCTGACATCATCGTGGCAGAAGGGAATCCGTGGACGCCTCAGGCCTGCTGATCTTCGCCGGCGCCCTGACCGTTGCCGCCGGGTCGCCCGGGCCAAGCGTCGCCGCGTTGGTCGCGCGCGGCTGGCGCGATGTCATCCCCTTTGCCGCGGCGATGTGGCTCGGCGAGGCGCTTTGGCTGACACTCGCCGTCTACGGCCTCGCGGCGCTGGCCGAGGCCCTCCACGGCGCGTTCCAGGTCGTCAAGTATCTCGGCGTCGCCTATCTGCTCTACCTTGCCTGGAAGATGTGGTTCGCCCCTGTTCCCGTGGCGTCCGATGGCCCGGCGCCGCGCGCGGGCGGGTGCGGAATGTTCC
>JBKPDM010000124.1:0-3824 GCA_046727895.1 Pseudomonadota bacterium
GCCTCCGGCCTCAATGGATTGCTGCCACTTCGGCCCCGGTCCTCTCATTTCGAGCACTCCCGGATGCGGCACCGGCAAGTCGGCGGGTCAGGCCTTCAGCACCCCTTCCATGAGGCCCTTGAAGAACAGGCGCTGGGCGAAGGCGAAGGCGAGGATTCCGGGCGTGACCACGATCATGTACACCGCGGCGATTCGCGGCCAGGCCCATTGACCCATGCCGCCCTGGGCCGCGGCGAGCACGACCGGCATCGTGCGCACGACCTGGTCGTTGGTGAGCGTCGTGCACAGGAGGTATTCGCCCCAGGCGGTCACGAAATTGACGATGATCACCACCACGAGGCCGTTCCTGACCAGCGGCAGGCCGACCATCCAGAGCGTGCGCCAGACGCCGGCACCATCGATGTGGGCGGCATCCATCAGCTCGTGGGGCACGAGCTGGAACACGCTCCGCATGATCAGCACGCTGACCGCCAGATTGAGGGTGATGTAAGGCAGGATGAGCCCGCTCGTGACGTTGATCAGTCCGAGGAAATCCTGGATCTGGTAAATCGTGATGATCGACACCACCCGGGTCGGGAAATAGAGCGAGGCGATCAGCAGCGCGACGATGAAGGGCGCGCCGCGCGGTTTCAGGTGCACCAGGGCATAGCCGGCCAGGACCGCGCAGAAGACCGTGATTACGACGGTCGCCGCGGTCACGTAGATGCTGTTGAAGAGATTCATCGGCAGGGTATCGATCTTGTTGAAGACATACCCGTAGTGGGAAAAGTCGAATTTGCGCGGCCATAATTGCCCGGTCATCGAATCTGGCAGTGATTTGATCGACAGCAGCAGCACCCAGAAGAGCGGCAGGAGGATCGTTAGCAGGAAGAAGTTGATGACAGCGTGTCGGATGATCGCGCTGCGATGGCGCACCAACCAGGTGGGCGCGTACCGGCGGTCCGTGGCCGCAAGCTGGCGCCGTTGCGACTGGCTCGCCTGCATCCGCTCAGCCCTTGCGCCGGAAGAGGTAGAGAAGAAACGCGACGAACGCCATCATCACGACGGCGCCGATCATGCCGATCGCGGCGGCGAAGCCCTGGCGCCAGAGGCCGGTCTTGAAGGCCTGATCGTACATGAAGATGGTCCAGGTGTAGGTCGGCGAGTCGCGATTGAAGCCGCCCAGGATCAGGTACTCATCGATCACCGCCATCGAGGTGCCGAAGCGCAGCACCACCAGGATCATCATGATCGGTTGCAGGCGCGGCAGGGTGACGTGCCGGAACACCTGCCATTCATTTGCGCCGTCGATGCGCGCCGCTTCGGGCAGTTCCTTGGGGATCGCGGCGAGGCCAGCGAGAAAGAAGACGCTGTGATAGCCCAGACCCCACCAGACCTCCATGATCGCGATCGACGGCAGGGTGAGCGGCGTGCCGCCCAACCACTGCGGCGCATTCTGGAAGCTGAAGAGCCCGAGCACCTGGACCAGGAAGTGATTGATCGGCCCGACCTGGTAGTTGTACAGCCACTTCCACAGCACGAACACCAGCGTGCTCGGGATGACGGCCGGAATCAGCAGGATCACGCGGTAGATCATCGCTAGGTGGTGGTTCTGCACCCGGTCGACCAGGATCGCCACCAGCAGGGGAACGATGATCGTGCCGGGCAGGAACATCATCGTGAACAGGGCGGCCCGCCACAGGCTCGTCCACAGCAAAGGATCGTGGAGGGCTTCGGCATAGTTGCCGAATCCGACCCAGCTGGCCGGCTCGTGGCTGAGAAACTTGAAATCGGTGAAGCTGATCCAGACCACGCGGATGATCGGATAGGCCTGGTACCAGACAAAGAAGACGAGCGCGGGCAGTAGGAAGATCCACGGACTGGTCTGCTGCTGAAGGTGGCTCCGGCGGGTCGACCAGGACGTTCGAGCTACCGCTGCTGCCACGACTTTGCTCGTCTCCAACGGGGATAAAGCCGGAACGCAGATCGATCAGGAAGAGTCAAACAGCAGGAGCGTGGAAAGGTCGCCCCTGCTGTTTGCGCGCGCTGCCGCTAGCCGCGTTGCATCTCGGCCTGCACGGCATCGACCACCTTCTTCATGGCGACGTGGGGATCGGGCTCCTCGCCCTTCAGATAGGTCTCCCAGATCGGCTGCCCGATCACGAACTGCTGTAGCCCGAAGAGGTGGTTGTTGATCGCCTTGGCACGGTCGAGCTGGCCGCGCACCAAGCCGACGAAGTCCGGCATCCAGTCGGGCGGGTTGGCCGTCCAGTCGGCGTAGATCGATTTGTAGGGCGGCAGCTGCCCGGGATGGGCGGTCTCGGTGCCGGCGATCGAGTCCTTCCAGATCTGCGGGTCGTAGGTCAGGGCCTTCAGGTATTCCGCTGCCTTGTCCTTGTTCTGGCCGTGCTTCAGGAGACAGGAGCCGGTCGTCCAGAAGACGGTCGAGCCCTCGCCATTGGCGAATTTCGGCAGTGGCGCCAGCTTCAGCTGGGTCGGCTCCTGCCAGTATTGGGCCATGCGCAGCGGCGCATTGAAGTATTTGGTGTAGTAACAGACCCGCTGGGCGGCAAAGGCGACCTCGTCCGGGGTGCCGTTGACGCCGGCATCGCTGGTGCCCGCGAGCAGGATGTCGGGATTCGACAGCGCCATGATCTTCTTCATCAGCATCAGGGCCTCGATCGCCGGATCGCTGGTGAAGTCGAACAGGCCCTCGGAGGTGTAGACGTCGCTGCTGAGGCTGTGGGTGAAGGGTGCGAGCGAGCGCCAGCCGTGGGCATCGAAGGTCGCCCCGAACGGCGCCGTGCCCGAATCGACGACCCTCTTAGCGTTCTGCAGATACTCGTCCCAGGTCGCGGGCGGCGGTCCGGACAGCCCGGCCTGGCTCGACAAGCCCGAGTGCCAGCCCATCCCGATCACGTCGAGCAGGAACGGCCAGCTGTAGAGCTTGCCTTCGACCGTGCACTCCTGCCGGATCGACGGAATGATGTCGTCGATGACCTCTTTCGGAATGTAATCGTCCCAGGGCTCGATCACGTCGCCCTTGATCATCTCGGTCATCTCGACGAACGGCGTCATGCCGACATAGACGTCCCAGGTGCTTTCGCCCTTCTTGGCCTCGGCGACGAAGCGTTCGACGCCGAAGCCCTCGACCGGCGCGATCTGGTAGTTGATGCCAGGGAACTTGGCATTGACCGCAGGAATTCCGGGATGGAGATCCTGGATCCATTGATAGAAGGTCGGCGTCAAGGGCCGGTCGGCGTGCGCCGTACCGATGCCGACTCTCGCCGCCACGCTCACGCCCGCCATGCCGAGGCCGGCCATCAGGCTGCGCGTCAGGAGCTCCCGCCGATCGATTTCGTCACGCAGCATTTGCTGGCGCCATGTCTCTTGCAGGAGATGTTCCTGTTCGTTGCGTCTCACCATTTCTGCCTCCTTCAGCTCCCTAGAGTTCGAACAGCCCCGGATCTCGGTCACTATATCTCCTCCGCTGCCATTGGCAATGTGGCAGCCGGCTGCGCTGACGGACGCAAGAGGGGGCGCTCAGCGGGAGCGCTGCCGACGCCGGCTCCGGCATAAGGGCGCCCGCGACCAGATCCTCGTAGCCGAGCGCGATGCCGAACACCCGCTGCGCCACCACCGTCTCGACCGTGTGCTCGACCTGCGCCTGGGCCCGACCGTCGTCGAAGCCGGCGGCGAACCTCGTCACCAGGCCGATCCCGGCGAAGCAGGATCGCGCCTCGTTGCACCTCGTTTTCGCCGGACGTTATGCTGCCTTGAGCACGCACCCTTCAGGCACGACGCCGTTGGTGACGAAGCGCCAAGTGCGATCAGTAGCTTTCGAG
>JBKPDM010000125.1:0-15260 GCA_046727895.1 Pseudomonadota bacterium
CACTTCCGCCTCGGCAACATCATCACCACGATCGACGCCCTGAACGGCGCGCTGCATCTGGCCGAGAATCCGGAATCGGTGAAGCAGGTCGCGGTCGCCGATCGCCTGGTCGTCACCAAGACCGACCTCGCCGATGCGGGCGCGATTGCCGGGCTCGAAGCGGAGCTGCGCCGGCTCAATCCGACCGCGCCGATCAGGGACGCGGCACGAGATCGATGCGCGCCCGACGACCTGATGGCGAGCGATGTCTACGATCCAAGGGCCAAGAGCGCCGAAGTGCGCCATTGGCTGGACGAGGAGGCGCACCGGGCGGCCGCCCATGACGCGCATCAGCACGATCGAAACCGGCATGCCCGCGACATCCACGCCTTCTGCGTGACTTTCGACCACCCGCTGGACTGGACCGCGTTCGGCATCTGGCTCACGATGCTGCTTCATACCCATGGACGAAACGTATTGCGGGTCAAAGGCCTGCTGAACGTGGTCGACGTCGCAGCTCCGGTCGTGATTCATGGCGTCCAGCATGTCGTCCATCCGCCCGCGCATCTCGAGCGCTGGCCGGACCGCGATCACCGCTCGCGCATCGTGTTCATCGTGCGCGGCCTCGATCAGTCGGCGATCGAGCGCTCGCTCGCGGCGTTCAACCGCCTCGCCAACGCCGATCGGCAGGCGGCCTAGTCGGGAACCGCAGCCATGACACCGAAGGTGGTTCTGATCAGCACCGGCGGCACGATCGCGTCCCGCTTCGATCCGGCACTCGGTCGCACGGTGGCTTCGGCGCGCGGCGAGGACCTGCTCGTCCAGGTGCCGGAGCTCGCCGACATCGCCGAGCTCGAGATCGACGATTTCGCCACGATCTCGAGTTTCAACATGTCCGTCGCGGATGCGCACCGGCTGGCCCGGCGGATCAACCGGCAGCTCGCCCGGCCCGAGGTCGCGGGCGTGGTCGTGACCCACGGCACCGACACCATGGAGGAGAGCTGCTATCTGGCCGATCTTCTGCTTCAGTCCGACAAGCCGGCGGTGTTCACGGGCGCCCAGCGGGCACACGACGATCCCCTCCCGGACGGGCCCAAGAATCTCCTGAGCGCGGTCCGCACCGCTGCGGCGCCCGAGGCCGCCGGATTGGGCGCCGTGATCTGCTTCGCCGAGCAGATCCACGCCGGGCGCGACGTGACCAAGGTCAGCGCGAGCGCCCTCGCGGCCTTTCAGTCCTACGATCGGGGCGCGCTCGGCGAGGTCGACGGCGCCCGCGTGATCATCCACCGTCGCCCGGCGCGCCGGCGGACCTTCGAGCTCGCTCGGATACCCGAGCTGCAGGTGCCGCTGTTCCGCCTCAGCCTCGGCTTCGACGTCCGGATCGTTGAGCTGGCACTCGACCTCGGCCTGGACGGTCTTGTGATCGAGGCTTTCGGGCGCGGCAACGGCCCGGGGGCGTTGGTGCCGGTGGTCGAGCGGGCGGTCGGGACCGGGCTGCCGGTCGTGATCACCTCGCGCTGCCCCACCGGGCGGGTCGAGCCGATCTATGGTAAGGGCGGCGGCAAGGATCTGCTCGATGCCGGCGCGATCTTCGCGGGCGACCTCAGGGGCCCCAAGGCGCGCCTCCTTCTGATGGTCCTGCTCGCGGCTCCAGAGACCAAGACGCGCGTCGCCGAGATCTTCGGCGAGCTGGCGCCCTGACCGAGGCCTTCGGGCTGGCCTTACCCTAAGGAACAGAGGAGAAGATGGCATGCCGCCCGTCAGCCGCCTTACCGCCAAGGGTCAGACGACCATCCCCCGCGAAGTTCGGAGGAAACTGTCTCTGCGGCCCGGCGATATGATCTTCTACGAGCTCGATGACGGCGGCGTGCAGCTCCGCACGCAGGCGCCGCTGGACGTCGCATGCCTTCACGCCGCCCAGTCGACTCTGAGCGAATGGGATTCAGCCGAAGATGCGCTCGCCTTTGACGATCTCTGAGCAGTTCGAGATCTGAGTCGCCTTCGGGCGCATCTTTGATTCTCGATCGGTGCATTGACCGGACCGCCATGCCGGTCGCCGCGTGACGACCCTCGTCCTCGCCGTCTTCGCCGCGGTCTATCTCGGCATGGCGCTCGGTCGCTGGCCGGGCACGCGGGCCGATCGCACCGGCATCGCACTGCTCGGCGCGATCGTGCTCTACGCGGTCGGCGCCATGCCGGGCCAGGCGGTGATCGACGCGATCGATTTTCGGACCATCATCGTGCTGTTCGGGCTGATGATTCTCTCGGCCCAGTTCGCGGTCTGCGGCTTCTACGAGTGGTGCTCGCACCGGATCGCGACCGCGCCAGCATCGCCCGCCGCGCTGCTCGCGGTCACGGTGATCACCTCGGGCGTGCTCTCGGCGGTCCTGGCCAACGACGTCGTGGTGTTCGCCATGACGCCCATGCTGTGCGCCGGGCTCATGCAGCGCGGCCTCGATCCGCGGCCGTTCGTGATCGGGCTCGCGGGCGGCGCCAACGCCGGCTCGGCGGCGACCGTCATCGGCAATCCGCAGAACATCCTGATCGGCGCGGTCGGCAACCTCGACTTCTGGCGGTTCATCGCCGCCTGCGGGCCGCCCTCGCTCGCCGGCCTCGGCTGCGTCTACCTGGTGGTCCGGTGGCGCTGGCGCGGGCGCTTCGAGGCGGGCCACGACCGCTCCGATGAGCTCGTCCCGCCGCAGCTCGACCGGCTCGGTCTCGCCAAGGCCTGCTTTGCGACCCTCCTGCTGCTCGCCCTGTTTGCCCTGCCGCTGCCGCGCGTCGAGGGCGTCCTTCTGGTCGCGGGCTACCTGCTGATCAGCCGGCGGCTCGCGACGCGCACCATGCTCGGGCTGGTCGACTGGCATCTTCTGGTGCTGTTCGCCGGCCTGTTCGTGGTCACCGCCGCGCTCAACACCACCGGCCTCCCGGATCAGGCCATGCTCTCGCTCGAGCGGCTGGGCCTGCACCCGAACGTCTTCGCGTCATGGCGCCGCTCACCCTGATCGGCGCGAACACCATCGGCAACGTGCCGCTGGTCGTGCTCCTGCTCTCGGTCCTGCACCGGATGAGCGAGGGCGCGTTCTATGCGCTGGCCGTGCTCTCGACCTTCGCCGGCAACCTCCTGGTGGTCGGCAGCCTCGCCAACATCATCGCGCTCGAGCGGGCGCGCGAGGCGGGTGTGCGCGTCTCCTTCCTCGAGCACGCCAGGTGCGGCGTGCCGATGACCCTCCTCTCCTTCCTGTTCGCCTTCGCCTGGCTCTACGCGCTTCGCCACGCGGCGCCCTAGCAAGCATTGCTCGCGTCGATTCACAGGACCCGACCCGACTTCACCTCGCCTGGCAGACGTCCTACTCTGGTCCAACGCTACCGCGGGGAGGCTCACATGGCGACGCTGATCAAGAATGGCCGGATCGTCACGGCGGCGGGCGACTGGCAGGGCGATGTCCTGATCGATGACGGCAAGGTCCGGGCGCTGGGTGTGGACCTGCCGGCGGGCGAGCGGGTCGAGGTGCACGATGCGCAGGGGCTCCTGGTCATGCCGGGCGCGGTCGACGTGCACACGCACCTGGACTGGGAATTCGGCACGGCGCGCACGGTCGACACCTTCGGTACCGGCACCATGGCGGCGGCCTTCGGCGGCACGACCTCGGTGATCGATTTCGCCAACCAGCGCCATGGCAAGAGCCCGCTCGAGGGCCTCGAGGACTGGCACGAGCGTTGCCGGAGCCGCTGCGTCGACGTCGGCGCGCACATGATCATCCTCGACCCCTTCCCACAGGCGCTGGCCGACCTCAGGACGCTCGCCCGCGAGGAGGGGGTGACCAGCTTCAAGCTGTTCATGGCCTACCCGAACGTGCTCATGGTCGACGACGGGGTCTGCTTCTACGTCATGCGCGAGGCCGCAAAACTGGGTGCGGTGGTCTGCGTCCACGCCGAGAACGGCTACGCGATCAACGTCCTGGTCCAGGAGGCGGTCGCGGCTGGCAACACCGCGCCCAAATACCACTACCTGACCCGCCCGCCCGAGCTCGAAGGCGAGGCGACCGCGCGCGCGATCACGCTCGCCGAATATGCCGGAGCACCGCTCTACGTCGTCCACGTCACCTGCAGCCAGGCGCTGGATGCGGTCGCGCACGCCAGAGACCGCTCCGACCTGATCCATGGCGAGACCTGCACGCAATATCTGTTCCTGACCCAGGAGGAGCTGGAGCGGCCGGGCTTTCATGGCGCCAGATACGTGTTCACGCCGCCCCTACGCAGCCAGGAGCACCAGGACGACCTCTGGCGCGGCCTGCACAAGGGCGATCTGTCGGTGGTCTCGACCGACCACTGCCCGTTCTGCTTCGAGGCGCAGCCCTACGGGCTGAAGTTCTCCAAGCGCCAGGGCGAGACCGAGGGCTTCCACAAGATCCCGAACGGCGGCCCCGGCATCGAGCACCGCTTTTCGATGTTCTTCGATGGCGCCGTGAAGAAGCGCGGCATGTCGCTCAGCAGGTTCGTCGAGCTGGTTGCGACCAACCCCGCGAAGCTCTTCGGCATCTATCCGAAGAAGGGCACGATCGCGGTCGGGTCCGACGCCGACATCGTGCTCTTCGACCCCGAGGAGCGCTGGACGATTCGGGCGGCCGAGCAGCACTCGCGCGTCGATTACTCTCTGTTCGAGGGCTTCGAGGTCCAGGGCCGTGTGAAGAAGACCTTCCTTCGCGGCAAGCTGATCGTCGACGGCGACCGCTTCCTCGGCCGCGAAGGCATGGGCGAGTTCCTCAAGCGCAGCGAGAGCGGGCGGCTCTGACGCTTGGCGACCTTTCCTCGACCGCGGCGGGCGGGCTACAGTAGTCTCGGCACGGGAAAGGCGGAGCGATGGCCAGGGTGAAGGTGCGAGAGGAGACGGCGGCGCGCGCCAATTACGAGGAGGACTTCTTCGCCTGGACGGAGGAGCAGGCGCGGATCCTGCGCGCGCGCGGCACCCGCGGGCTCGACTGGGACAATCTCGCCGAGGAGATCGAGTCGATGGGCCGGCGCGACCGGCGCGAGCTGGAGAGCCGGCTTCGCTTGATCCTCCATCATCTGCTGAAGTGGCAGGTACAGCCCGGCCTGCGCGGCCCGAGCTGGCAGAGGACGCTCCGCGAGCAGCGGCGCCAGGCGGAGAAGCTGCTCAGAGAGAGCCCGAGCCTTCGGCCCCAGATCCCCGCCCTGATCAACGAAGCCTATCCGGACGCGCGCGCCGATGCCCTCGACGATACGGGTCTCCGGTCGGCCACATTTCCCGCCGTCTGCCCCCTCACAAGCGAGCAGATCCTCGATCCGCACTACCTGCCCGAGGACGACGGCTGACGCTGACGCCGTTGCGGCGCTGATCTTCGATGGCAACCGCCGGCTCCGGCGCGAGCGGGTTGCTCAGGCGCTGTGAGGACCGAAGGTTGTCACTGAGCCAGCGCGATTCGAGCCAGTAATATAACCCGCACCGAGCGGGCTACCTCAAGACGGGTGGTCTCACGCATCAGGCGTCGGCGCGCTCGATCACCAGATGGCCATAAGGGTCGACGGCGAGGCGCTGGCCGGGGTTGAGCACGGTCACCGAGGCCGCCTCCTCGATCACCGCGGGCCCCGCGATCACGTGGCCGGCGGCAAGCTGCTCGCGCCGGTAGATCTGTACGACGTGGCGGCCGTCCGGATAGCCGGCCGCGCGGCTCGAGACCGGCACCGCATCGCCATCGGCCGGCGCGATCCTCTGCACCTCGGGCTTCGGCGTGATCGAGACCGCGGTTGCCAGATAGTTCACGATCTCGATGATCTCGCCCGGGATGCTGAAGCCGAAGCGGGCCTTGTGCGCGTCGTGGAACGCCTGCCAGAGCTGGTCCGTGGTCAGGGCGGCGAAGCGCTCGACGGCGATCGGCAGCTCGAGCTCGTAGTTCTGGCCGAGATAGCGCATCTCGAGCGCGCGCGTGATCTGGATGTGGTCGGTGTAGCCCTGCGCCGCCAGTTCCGCGATGCACTCGCCGACCAGCTCGGCCATGACCTCGGTGGCGCGCGCCGGATCGAACCGCTTCGAGGTCAGCTGAGTGGTGCGCTGGCGATCCACCCGCGCGTCGGCCAGGATGAAGCCGTAGGCCGAGAACTGGCCCGGGTGATTGGGCACGATCGCGCGCGGGATGCCCATCTCGACCATCAGCTCGCTCGCGTGCAGCGGCCCGGCGCCGCCAAAGGCGAGAAGCGTGAAGTCGCGCGGGTCGAGGCCGCGCTCGATCAGGACGCTCCTTAGCGCCCCGACCATGTTGTTGTTGGCGATTCTGATGATCGCGATCGCGGTCGCCTCGAGCGGGTGGCCGAGCGCCCGGGCGACGCTGGCGACCGCCCGCTCGGCGGCCTCGACGTCGAGCGCCACGGCGCCGCCCAGGAAATTCTCGGGATTGATCCGGCCGAGCACCAGATTGGCATCGGTTACCGTGGGCTCGCTGCCGCCGGTGCCGTAGCAGGCCGGGCCCGGGGTGGCGCCGGCGCTCTGCGGCCCGACCCGCAGCATGCCGCCCTTGTCGATCCAGGCGATCGAGCCACCACCCGCGCCGATCGTCCGGATGTCGATCATCGGGATCTGGATCGGCACGCCCCACTCGATCTCGAAGGCGGTCGTGAAGCTCTCGCGCCCGCCGGTGATCGTCGAGACGTCGGTCGAGGTGCCGCCCATGTCGATCGTGACCAGCGAGGGCACGTCCAGAAGGCGGGCGACGTGGCGCGCCGCGACCACGCCACCGGTCGGCCCGGAGACCATCATGTGGACCGGCGAGTCGGCGGCCGCATCGAGGGTCATCTCGCCGCCGTTCGACTTGATCATGACCAGGTGCTCGCCGAGGCCCGCCTCGGCGAGGCGGCCGCGCATCGAGCGCAGCTGCCGGCTGACCACCGGCTTGAGATAGGCATCAGCGATCGTGGTCGAAGCGCGCTCGTACTCCTTCCACTTAGGCAGCACCTCGTAGGAGATCGAGACCGGCAGATCCGGCGCCTCCTCGGCGAAGATCGCCTTCAGGCGCTGCTCGTGCACGGGATTGAGGTAGGAGAACAGGAGCATGATCGCGACCGCCTCGATCTCGCCGAGATCGCGGATCCGGCGGGCGACGGCGCGCGCCCCCGCCTCGTCGAGCGGCGTGATGACCTCGCCGTACTTGTCGATCCGCTCGAGCACCTCGAAGCAGTGCCGGCGCTTGACCAGGGGCTTCGGCTTCACCCAGCTCATGTCGTAGTGCGACTTGCGGTTGCCGCGCTGGATGAAGATGACGTCGCGAAAGCCCCGGGTCGTGACGTAGGCCACGACCGCGCCCTTGCGCTCGAGCACGGCGTTGGTCGCGATCGTCGTGCCGAGGCGGGCATTGCGGATCGCTTCGGGATGCGCGAACTGCTGCAGACCGGCGAGAATTCCGGCGACCGGGTCCCTGGGCACGGAGAGCTGCTTCCAGACCAGCGTCGCCCGGGTCTCGCTGTCGTAGGCGACGAAGTCGGTGAAGGTGCCGCCGACGTCGATCCCCAGCATGTAGCGCATGCGGCCCCGCCCCCTCCGCCTCGGCGTTCCTCTTTGGCGAGCGACTTTACCCGCCGAATTGGCCGGGCGCCACCGCTTGGCCGGCCTGGCCGCCGCTGCTAGGCTCGACGGCTCGAGGGGGTGCAGCGGCGGGCGGAGGGATCATGGCGGCAACGACGACCATACGCGACCGAGCTCCAGAGTCTGAGGTCGGCCTCTACCCGGCGGGCGCCGCGTTCATCGAGGGCGACTGCGTGCCGATCGCCGAGGCCCGGATTCCGATCCTCGACTGGGGCTTTCTCCGCTCCGACTGCACCTACGACGTCGTGCACGTCTGGGGCGGCCGGTTCTTCCGGCTCGAGCAGCACCTCGATCGCTTCGAGCGGAATGTCAGGGCGCTCCGGCTCGAGCTGCCCCATGCCCGCGCGGAGATCGTCGCGATTCTAATGCGTCTGATGCGTCTGACCGGCCTGCGCGAAGCCTACGTCGAGGTGATCTGCACGCGAGGCCCGCCGCCCGCGGGCACGCGCGACCCGCGCCGGTGCCAGAACCGCTTCTACGCCTTCGTCATCCCGTTCGTCTGGATCGCGACCGAGGAGGCGCGGGCGCGCGGCCTCAATCTGCACATCTGCGAGGACATCCCGCGCATCCCGCCCGAGTGTCTCGACCCGCGGATCAAGAACTTCCACTGGGGCGATCTGACCCGCGGCCTGCTCGAGGCGCTCGATGCCGGCTGTGATGTCGAAGTCCTGGTCGATCTCGAGGGCAACATCAGCGAAGGCCCGGGCTTCAACATCTTCGCGATCAAGGAGGGCCGCGTGACCACGCCCGAGGGGACCTGCCTCGGCGGCATCACCCGCCAGACCGCGCTCGATCTCCTGAAGGAGCTGAACGTCGATACCGTGATCGGGCGGATCGCGCCGGACGAGTTGCGCGCCGCCGACGAGGCGTTCATCACCTCGACCGCGGGCGGCATCATTCCGGTCACCCGGATCGACCACTGCCCGCTCAGCGACGGCGCGCCCGGCCCGGTCGCGAGCCGTCTCCGCACCCTCTACTGGCAGCGCCACGACGACGGCCGGGATGGCACCCCGATCGATTACGAGGGGTAAAGGAGCGTCGCTGCCCAGCGAGCCCCGGGCCACGACCGGGCGCCGGCCTCAACCGCCGCCCTGCCGCGGGTGGCGAACCGAGGCCAGATTGTTCCAGTCGTGGAGGAAGATCTTCTCGAAATAGGCTGCCGCCCGCGGGTCCCGGATGATCAGGCCGGCGTCGCGATTGCGCAGCGTGCCGTCGGCCGACCAGTTCTGGCTGCTGACCACCGCGACCTGCCCGTCGACCACGATGCCCTTGTTGTGCACCTTGGCCTGGATGCGCAGAACCGCCGGGTCGAGCCCGACATTGACCAGCTTCTCGACCCAGTCCGGCGTTTCGAACTCGCTGCAGATCAGGCGCACGTCGATGCCATCGCGCACCAATTGGCTCACCGCTGCGATCAGCGCGTCGTGCCCCTCGTCGCCGGCGCGGCCGCTCGGGTGGATGTATTGCGTCTGCATGTAGAACTTCTGCCGGGCCGAGCGGATCAGCGCCAGCACATGCGGCTGATAGTTGTCGGGGGTCAGCAGCGGCTGAATGGGGATCGGGCCGGCGATGGTCGTCGGCAGGAACAGCCGGCGCGGCATGCGGGCGGTGGTCAGGACCGCGGGCGGCACCGCCAGCTCGCGCGGCGGCGGGAACGCGCCCGGCATTGCGGACGGCGGGACGCTCGCCGCGGCCCGGCTCGCCACCTGGAAGTCGTGCGCGAGGAAGCGGCCGAAGGTCGTTGGCAGGCTGCCCCCGGTCGCGATCACGTGCCAGTCGCGGTCGTGGGCCTTGGCGATCCGCCGGGCGGCCGTGGGGTCGGCGAGGTCGATCTCCGGCTGGTTGCTGTTGTTCCAGTTGCCGCTCGACAGCCAGAAACTGCTCTGGTCGCGGACGGCAACCTTGATGTGGTAAGCGCTCGGATAGATCCAGACCGGTGCCAGGCGATCGGGCCTGGTCAACGCCCAGGCGGCCTGCAGGCGTTCGCCCAGCTGCTGCTCGAGATCCTGGCGCGTCTCCTCGTCGGTCTGATCAGCGGTCGGGTTTTTCGGCGGATGATCCATGGTCAGCGTCATCGCTTTGCCCGCGAGCGCGCTCTCGACCGTGCGCAGGATGTGCGCCGAGGTGAAGTCGTAAAGTCCAACCACCAGCTCCTGTTGCACGCCTGAGAGAAACGCCGACAGCTGCGCCCAGCCGGCGTCGGGGCTGACGTGCAGCAGGAGCGTGACGTCTTCGGTCACTTCGTCGAGGCCCGCATCCGGAGCGGGCGTGCAGTCGATCTGCGGCTTGGGCGGCTGCGCCGCGAGCAGCGCCGCGAGCGGCGACTGCGGCAGCGGCCTGCCCTGGGGATCGAGGAAGGTCTCGTTCGCGAACTCCGGCTCGCGCAGCTCGTGGCGCGCGGCGCCGAGTGCCGCGAAGCGCGCCGGATCATCGGCCCGCATCCCCTTCATCGCGTCGGCCGGGCGGACGTCGACCGGCAAGCCCTCGAGCATCTTGGGCAGCGTCGATACGAGCTCCCGCAGCCGCTCGGCCCGCACGTTCACGACGATCGCCGGCTTCATGGTGATCCGTCGCTCGCGCAGCAGCCAGCCAGGTCGGACCGAGATGACGCCGGGCCGGCCGAATCGCTCGAGATGGCGGGCCAGGACCCGGCCAACCGGGTCGACGGAACCGCCAGGCGAGGTCGGGCGAGTGCGTGCAGGTAGCATGTATCTCCTCCTTCTACTACTTCCCGACTATCAGAGCCGATTCCGGCCGGGCCGGATAGTGATCTGGGTCACAATCGTTCCGGAGAGTTTGCCGCGCACTGCGGGCTGTGCCGACCCGGCCCCCGGGACGGACTCGCCCAAAAGGCCTCTATGGCTCGGCGCGGCAGGATGGTAACCTTTCGTGCACAACGATCAGTGGGGAGGGGCTGGCACCATGACGCTCGGTACGGTCAAGGCGCCGACGCCGACACAGCTCGCGGAGTTGGCCGAGGAGCTCGGCTTCTCGATGAGTGCCGAGGACCTCGCGGTGCATCTCGAGGCGATGCGCCCGAACATCGACGCCTACAATGCGGTCGACCGCATGGCGCAGGAGCTGCCGCCGGTGAAGTATCCGCGCACGCCCGGCTACCGGCCGGCTGGCGAGGAGAACCGGCTCGGCGCCTGGTACGTCAAGACCACGATCGAGGGCGCGCCGGACGGCAAGCTCAAGGGCAAGCGGGTTGCGATCAAGGACAACGTCTGCATCGCGGGCGTGCCGATGATGAACGGCGCCTCGACGCTCGAGGGTTACGTGCCCGACGTCGACGCCACGATCGTGACCCGGATCCTGGACGCCGGCGGGACCATTCTCGGCAAGTCGGTCTGCGAATACTTCTGCTTTTCGGGCGGCAGCCACACCAGCTCATCCGGCCCGGTGCACAACCCGCACCGACAGGGCTATTCCGCCGGCGGCTCGTCGTCGGGCAGTGCGGCGCTGATCGCGGCCGGCGAGGTCGATCTCGCGATCGGCGGCGATCAGGGCGGCTCGATCCGCATCCCCGCGGCCTATTGCGGCATCTACGGCATGAAGCCGACCCACGGTCTGGTGCCCTACACCGGCGTCATGCCGATCGAGCTCACGATCGACCACACCGGACCGATGAGCGCGACCGTGGCCGACAACGCGCTGCTGCTCGAGGTGCTGGCCGGGCCCGACGGGCTCGACCCGCGCCAGCAGGGCGTCCAGGCCGAGGCCTACACCGAGGCGCTCGGTAGGGGTGCCGCGGGGCTGCGCATCGCCGTCGTGCCCGAAGGCTTCGGCCACGCCAACTCCGAGGCCGGCGTCGACGCCAAGGTGAAGAAGGCCGCGGAGGCGCTCCGGAATCTGGGCGCCAGGGTCGACGAGGTCGCGCTCCCGATGCACCGCATGGGCGTGCCGATCTGGCTGCCGGTCGCGGCCGAGGGCGCCACGGTCCAGATGATGCAGGGCAACGGCTACGGCTTCAACTGGAAGGGGCTCTACGTCACGAGCCTTCTCGACTTCCATTCGGGCTGGCGCAGCCGGGCCGACGAACTCTCGGACACGCTCAAGAACGTCATGCTGCTCGGCTGGTACATGGTGCGCAACTACCGCGGCCGTTACTACGCCAAGGCGCAGAACCTCGTCCGCCAGCTGCGCGCCGCCTACGACGCCGTGCTGAAGGACTACGATCTGCTTCTGATGCCGACGCTGCCGCTCACGGCGACGCCGATCCCGGACGAGAACGCGCCGATCCCCGAGATTCTGCAACGAGGATTCGAGATGATCATCAACACGGCGCCCTTCGACGTCACCGGGCACCCGGCGATGAGCCTGCCCTGCGGCCTCGCCGACGACCTGCCGGTGGGCCTCATGCTGATCGGCAGGCACTACGGCGAGACGACCATCTACCGCGCCGCACATGCCTACGAACAGGGCGTCGACTGGAAGTCGCAGTAGTTCGGCCGAGAAATCGGGGCTGATTGGCACAGCCGGCGGTTCAAGCGGCCACCGGCACCTCGATCGTGCCTTCGCTGACCAGGACGGCGTTGCCGCCGACCCGGACCGCGGTGACCCTGCCGGCGCGCTTCTCGACCTCGATCTCGAGCCGGCTCGGGCGCCCCATCTCGACGCCCTGGGCGATGACGTAGCGGCGCGTCCCCTCGCCCGGCGCCTCGCGCAGGCCGAGCCAGCCGCCGAACGCCGCCGCGGCCGCGCCGGTGGCCGGATCCTCGCCGATACCCGCGGCGGGGGCGAACATGCGCACGCGGAAGTCGGCATCCTCGCCGGCCACGTCCCGCGTGACCAGATAGACCTCCCTCGCCCACGCATCGGCGAGCAGGCGCTGCCAGACCGTTCGGTCGAGGCGGGTGCGGCCGAGGGCCGCCGCGTCACGCAGCTCGACGATCAGGAATGGAAGCCCGCATGAGGCCATCTCGGGCAGGCCGGCCTCGGTCCGCAGATCGGACGGCGCGAGGGCGAGCAGCGCGGCGAGCTCGAGCGGGTCGGGCGCTGGCCGCACTTCGGGCGGCTCCGGCGCCGTCAGCTCGGCGAAGGCGGGCCGGCTGCCTGCCGCCCGGATCGTGACCGGCACCGGCCCGGCCCCTTCCTCGAACACGATCGAGGTGATCTCGGCGCCAAGCTCGATCGCGCCGATCGCGGCCAGGGCCAGAGCGGTGCCGACGGTCGGATGGCCCGCAAACGGCAGCTCACGCGCCGGCGTGAAAATGCGGAGCCTGCGGGTATGCGCCGGATCGTCCGGCGGCAGCACGAACACGGTCTCGGAGAGATTGAACTCGCGCGCGACCGCCTGCATCTCGCCCGTATTCAGGCCGCGGCCGTCGGGCAGCACGGCCAGGGGATTGCCGCCGAAGATCCGGTCGGTGAAGACGTCGGTGGTGAGGAAGCGGTAGGGCATGCCGAAGCTCCCGTCCGTTCAGGGCCGCCAGAATGGCTTGGCGATTTCCGCCATGACGTCGGCGCGGCTCACCCCGATGTCACGCAGCATGTGATCGTTGAACGTCGCTGGCGGCGCTGCCTGGCGCGCTCCGCCCAGAGCAGAACGCCGTCCAGGGCGCGGCTGGTCCACCAGAGGAGCTGGCGACCGGCAAACCAGGCGATCGCGAGGATTTGAACGCTGAGAGGCCGGTCGCTGGGGATTGTATCGGTACAATTCTCGGATCTCATGGCTTGCACCCTCCTCATCAGGCAGTTACACGATTCAAGCTTGACAAATAATGGGTGTCAATCTGTATATTGTCACCGTGACAATGTGGCTGCCCGATCTCGCGCTCTGGCCCGGGCCGCGCTATCGCGCCCTGTCCGCGGCGATCGCCCAGAACATCGCCAGCGGTACCTTGCCCGAAGGCAGCCGCCTCCCGCCCCAGCGCGACCTCGCCTACCGGCTCGGGGTCACGGTCGGCACGGTAAGCCGGGCTTATGCCCTCGCCGCGGAGCGCGGTCTGGTCAGCGGGGAGGTCGGCCGCGGCACCTATGTCCGCGCCCGGCCCGCCGCGGGGGGGCGGGCCGATCTGATCGGCGACGGGGGCGGCGAGCTGATCAAGCTGACCCTCAATGCCCCGCCGGACCCGAGCTACCAGGGACTGCTCGCGCAAGGACTTCGCGAGGTCGCCGCCGACGCCGGCACCCATGACGAGCTCTTGTCCTACACGCCCAAGCGTGGCTTTGCCGACCACCGCGCCGCCGCGGCCGCTTGGATCGGCCGGGTCGGGCTCGCCGCCTCCGCCGAGCAGGTCATCATCACTGGCGGCGCGCATCAGGCGGTCGTTGCCGCCTTTTCGGCCCTCGCGCGCCCGGGCGATTCGATCCTGGTCGAGGCCCTGACCTACGCCGGCGTGTGCCACGTCGCGGAGCGCCTCGGGCTGCGCCCGCAGGGCCTCGCGATCGACGAGGAAGGCCTGCGGCCCGAGGCGCTAGAGGAGGCCGCGCGCGGCGGCCGGGCGCGGTTCCTGTTCGTCAATCCGACCGACCACAACCCGACTACCGCGACCATGTCGCAGGGCCGGCGCGAGGCGATCGTCGCCGTCGCGCGCGGGCACGACCTGACCGTGATCGAGGACGACATCTACGGGTCGCTGGCCGAGAACCGGCCGCCGCCGCTCGCCGCACTCGCGCCCGAGCGTACGGTCTACATCACCAGCGCCTCGAAGAGCATCGCCCCGGGCCTGCGTCTCGGCGTGCTGCTGAGCCCGGCCGCGCTCCATCAACGGATCGCCGACGCCCAGCACGATCTGTTCCTGATCTGCCCGCCGCTGATGGCCGAGCTGTTCAGTCACTGGCTGCGGAACGGCACGGCCGATCGGCTGGCCAAGCTGCAGCGCGCCGAAGCGACCGCCCGGCAGGAGATCGCCAGGAGCCTTCTCGGCGGCCATCGCTATCAGGCCCAGCCGACCAGCTACCACCTCTGGCTGCCGCTACCGCCGCCCTGGCGCAGCGCCGAGTTCACCGCTGCGGTGGAGGAGCGCGGCGTGGCGGTCGCTCCGGGCTCGGCGTTCGCCGTGGACCGGATGAACGCACCGCAGGCCGTGCGGGTGTCGCTGAGCGCCGCGGCGAACCGCGAGCGCCTCGCGAGGGCGCTGCAGATCCTCGCCCGCACCCTCGACGACGTGCCGGCGCGCCGCCGCGAGGTGATCTAGGCCCGGAAGTCGCGCGCGCCGCTGAGCGGCCGCCTCACCAGGCCCGTTCCGCGATCACCCGACGGGATTCGAGCTCGGCGCCCATCGCGGCGAGGTCCTCGATCGAGAGATCACGGATCGAGAGCACGCCCACGACCTCCTGGTCGTCGACTACCGGGATATGCCGATAGCCGAACTCGTCCATCCGCCGGACCACGTCGTCGACGCTCTCGTTCGGACCGATCGTCTCGGGGTCCCGGGTCATGACCTCGGCCAGGAACGTCAGATCGGGGTCGAGACCGCGCGCGAACACCCGCTCGACGGCGTCGCGCTCGGTGAAGATGCCGATCAGCCGCTCGCGGTCGACCACCAGAACGCTGCCGCAGCGGTGCCTGGCCATCAGGCGACAGGCATCACGCACGCTCGCCTGCGGCGGCCGCTGACAGATTCCGGCACAACTCATGATCTGACTCACAGTGCTGTGTCGCATCGCCACCTCCCATAGCGATCCCTGGCGACCCCGACCGGAGCTGTCTTGGATTTTCTTAAAGACCCCGTCATTC
>JBKPDM010000126.1:0-7546 GCA_046727895.1 Pseudomonadota bacterium
GTCAAGGCGAGCCGGCAACCATGCAGCGGCAGCCGACCTACGACCATGCCTGCCTCGAAGTGTTCGATCATCTCGAGGACCGCATCCGAGTCTGGGAAGCGGCGGGTTTCCAGCGCGACCGATTGCTGATCGACCCGGGCATCGGATTTGGTAAGACGATCACCCACAATCTCGAGATCTTGAGCCGGCTAGGCCTCTATCTTGGGCTCGGGCTGCCTCTGCTGCTCGGCGTCTCGCGCAAGAGCTTCATCGCGCGGATTGCTGGCGACGCGCCCGCCACCGACCGTCTGGCCGGCTCCCTCGCCGCGGCCTTGCATGGTCTCGCCCAAGGAGTATCGGTCGTGCGCGTCCACGATGTCGCGGCGACCAGACAGGCCTTGCGAGTTTGGCAAGGCTTGCGGAGCTACGGTGTACCGCCACCGGCGGAGTTGGCTCACTTGTACCCGGTTACGAGCTAGGCTGCTCGGAGTACTTGGAGTCGGGGCCGGTTGTGCTACCCTGTGGATAACGGAATTCCGGGCGGGGGATTTGCATGGGTCGGAAGCTGTTTGGGACCGACGGAATCCGCGGCACCGCTAATCAGCCGCCGATGACCGCGGAGACGGCGCTGCGGCTGGGGCTGGCGGCAGGCGGCCACTTCACCCGCGGTGAGCATCGCCATCGGGTGGTGATCGGCAAGGATACCCGGCTCTCGGGCTATATGCTCGAGCCGGCGCTGACCGCGGGCTTCATTGCTATGGGCATGGACGTCACCCTGCTCGGGCCGCTGCCCACGCCAGGCGTGGCGATGCTCACGCGCTCGCTGCGCGCCGATCTCGGCGTCATGATCTCCGCGTCCCACAATCCGTACGAGGACAACGGCATCAAGCTGTTCGGCCCCGATGGCTACAAGCTCTCGGACGAGATCGAGCTGGCGATCGAGGAGCGGATGGGCGACGCGGCGGCCAACGGCCTGGCGGCGCCGGACCGGCTCGGGCGCGCCGTACGGCTGGAGGGTGCGCGCGGCCGCTACATCGAGGCGCTGAAGGCGAGCCTGGCGCGCGGCATGACCCTGAACGGGCTGAAGATCGTGATCGACTGCGCCAACGGCGCGGCCTACGGCGTGGCCCCGAAGGTGCTCTGGGAGCTCGGCGCCGACGTCATCGAGCTCGGCACCAGCCCGAACGGCTTCAACATCAACGCGCGCTGCGGCTCGACCCAGCCGCAGGCGATGCGCGCAGCGGTGCTCGAGCACGGCGCCGATCTCGGCATCGCGCTCGACGGCGACGCCGATCGGATCGTGCTCGCCGACGAGCAGGGCGAGCTGATCGACGGCGATCAGATGCTCGCCATCCTGGCGCAGGACTGGCAGGTCCAGTCCTTGTTGCAGGGCACCGGCGTGGTCGCGACGACCATGTCCAATCTCGGTCTCGAACGCTATCTGAAGAGCCGCGGTCTGAGCCTGCACCGCACCCAGGTCGGCGATCGCTACGTGGTCGAGCAGATGCGCTCATCGGGGCACAACCTCGGCGGCGAGCAGTCCGGTCACATCATCATGACCGACTTCGCGACCACGGGCGACGGCCTGCTGGCGGCGCTGCAGATCCTGGCGGTGATGCGTCGCCAGGATCGGCCGATGAGCGAGTTCGGGCGGGTCTTCGAGCCGTTGCCGCAGCGGCTGCGCAACTGCCGCCTGAACGGCGGCCGGCCGCTCGAGGCCGCTGCCGTGCGCCGCTGCATCGAAGCCGCCGAGAGCCGCCTGAACGGTCGCGGCCGGCTGCTGGTGCGCCCCTCGGGCACCGAGCCGCTGATCCGCGTGATGGTCGAGGCCGACGACCAGAAGCTGCTCGAGCAGGTGCTCGACGAGGTGGCCGGCACCATCGAGCGTCACGCCTGAAGATTGCCGCCAGGCTTTGCCGTCGCGGCTCGGCGCTGACGCCCTCGAACGCCAGGCGGGTGCGCTGCGCCGCTGCGCGTCGTCCATTCGCTAACGCTCCAATTGCCAGGCGCGCTCGAACCGCCGCGCCCGCGCTGGCCTGAGGTCTGCTGCGAAACGGCCCGACGTTCGGAGTCGGTTGCTGTTCGGCAGCGCTCGATCCGTGGGGCCAGAAATTGCACCATGGTTGAAACATCTTCGCAGTCATAGTAATTAACGGTAGAGCTTGGTTGACAGGCGCTCAACCAAGCCGGAGAGGCTTGGAGCGATGTCGAGGACCCGTCTGAGCCGCATTATGGCTGTTGCGCTCGCGGCCCTGGCCGCAGCGTGCCAGACGGCCGCCCCGGAGCCGGCCGCGGTCCTCCCCCAGGTCGAACCGGCCATGGGTCCCGTCCGGCCCGAGCCGGCTGCAAGCCAGCCTTCAGCGAGTATCGACTGGGCCAGCGCGCCGGATTGTCTCGGCAAGCTGCGCCTGTTGGACGAGGCCCTGAAGGAAGGTCGCATTGGCGCTGACGAACACGTGCCAATTGCGGTGGCTCTGCCGGAGCGATCGGATCGCCCCGAATGGCTCGAGGCGCCCAGCGTGACCACCAACCTGCCGCCCGACCTGTACCAGGGCAGCTCTACGGCGACGCCTGATGCGCCATGCCTTCTCTCGGTGGAGCGTCCGCAGGACTTGCGGGTCCGACACCGTATCCTGGCGCGCGACCAGGTTCGCTCCCTCTATCAAAGCGGCGTCCGGACCGAGAGGAATCCCGACTATGACATCGCGCAGGCGCACGTCCGAGACGCCGAGCGCCGCGCGAAGGAGGACGGGCCGGACATCCTTCACGTCGGCGATCCGTTGCTCGATCTGGTCGGGACCCTGATCGGCGGCGTCGTTTCCGGCTTCAGTCGGGCCGGTCGGCAGGACGAGGTGGACGCGGCGCGCGCTGAACTGGCTGCGACGCCGCGCTCGCGCGACCGGCCCGTCTACCAACCCTACGAATTCGAGCGGATCTCGCTCAGCGCCAGCAAGGAGGCGACCATTCCGATCGCCCTGCTTGATCGCGCGGGAGGCGTGGTGTGGCGGGCACGCCTGCACCAGTCCGAGATGCGCAGGTTCCAGGTGCTCGAGGGCTTGGATGCCCGCGATCGCGACTACCAGCAGCATCGTGACGGCAGCCTCACGCGGGACGAATTCGAGCGCTGGTGCCGTGAGCCGCCGCAGCTTCGCCTGTCGACCATCGTGACGGCGCTGCGCGATGCCGGATCGACGCCTGAAGCGCTCGTAGCGAGTGCCAGAGGATCGGATGGCACAGCCGGCTCGCTGCCCGCTTGCAACGCATCGGCCGCCCTGGACAGGACAATCCCTCTGGAGCGCACGGCTGGCGAAAAGCGATTCGCGGCAACCGGGGGGCCGACTGAGCCGGGTGATCGCTCGGCCGCGCCGATCGAGGACGACGGCCGCGACGAAGGTGCTGCCGCCGCGCAGGCGCCGATCTGGCGGTTGGGCCGAGCGCGGGGAGACCGGGGCGAAGGGGTTGTCGGCCCCGGGCCGAGCGCCAGCGTGATTCCAGACCTTGAGTTCCCGGCGCCAGCGGCGGGCGGCGATCGCGGTGCAGGCGACCCCCGCGCGAGGGGGGTGGTGCAGATCGCTGCGGGCGATCGGACCGGCGGCGGATTCTACATCCGCCCCGATCTCGTGCTGACCACGGCCGAACTGGTGGCGGACAGCTCGGTGGTCGACGTTGCGAGCGCCGATGGCGTGACCGTGCTTGGCCTGGTCGCGCGGGTCGACCGAGCCCGCGACGTTGCGCTGGTGCAGGTGTCACGTTCCGGATCGCCGCTCGACCTTTACGACGGACCGCCGGTCGAAATCGGCCGCCTGGTCGACGTCTTCAGCGCAGCGAACGGTGGCCCCATCGTGACCCGCGGCCTCTATCGGGGTCTACGGTCGAAATCCGGCGGCGCCACCGCAGGCCTGGCCCAGGTCGAGATTGCCTCGCCGATTCGGGCTCAGCCCGGCGGCGCCTGGTTCCTCGCCGATCGGGTCATCGGCATGACGGCCGGCTCAGGCGAGGCGGACCACGGCCTCCTGTTTGCGGTCCCGGCGAGCGAGATGGCTGCCTTCCTCTACGGCGCCGACGGCGCCCTCGCCGCGCTCCCCTGAGCGGGGAACCGGCCCCCGGTGGCCGCGATTCGCCAAAGCCCGGCCCGGGTCCGGCTCTTTGGCCCTACAATGCTCGGGCGCGCTCGCGCAGCACGTTCTTCTGCACCTTGCCGGTCGAGGTCTTGGGTAGCTCAGCGAAGACGATGGTCCGCGGGCACTTGAAGTGGGCGAGCAGCGAGCGACAGTGCTCGATCAGCTCTCGTTCTGAAGTATTCATGCCGGATTTGAGGGTGACAAAGGCGCAAGGGGTCTCGCCCCATCTGTCGTTCGGCCGTGCGACTACTGCCGCCTCAAGTATCGCCGGGTGTCGATACAGAACAGATTCGATCTCGATTGAGGAAATGTTCTCGCCGCCGGAGATGATGATGTCCTTGGAGCGGTCCTTGATCTCGATGTAGCGGTCGGGGTGGAGCACGCCGAGATCGCCGGTGTGGAACCAGCCGCCCGCGAAGGCCTCCGCGGTCGCCTGCGGGTTCTTGAGATACCCCTTCATCACGTCGTGGCCGCGCATCATGACCTCGCCGATGGTCTGGCCGTCGCGCGGCACGGGCCGCATGGTCGCGGGGTCCATGACCTCGAGGCCCTCGAGGACCGGATAGGGCACACCCTGACGCGCCTGGAGGCGCGCCTGATCGGCGGCGGGCAAAGCGTCCCACGCCGCCTGCCAGGCGCAGACCGTGGACGGGCCATAGACCTCGGTCAGGCCATAGACGTGGGTGACCCGGACGCCGAGCTCGGCCATCCGCTGCAGCATGGCGGCGGGCGGCGCCGAGGCCGCGGTCATCATCTCGACCCGATGATCGAAGGCGCGCCGCTCGCCCGGCCCCGCATTGACGATCATGCCCATGACCACGGGCGCGCCGCAAAGATGGGTCACCTTGTGCCCGGCGATCGCTCGGTAGATCGCGCCCGGCTCGACCCGCCTGAGACACACCTGCGTGCCCGCCTGCAGCGCCACCGCCCAGGGGAAGCACCAGCCGTTGCAGTGGAACATCGGCAGCGTCCAGAGATAGGTCGGGTGCAGCCCCATGTTCCAGACCAGGATGTCGCCAATCGCGTTCAGATAGGCGCCGCGGTGGTGGGTGACGACGCCCTTGGGCCGCCCGGTCGTGCCCGAGGTGTAGCCGAGCGCGATCGCCTGCCACTCGTCGGCCGGATAGAGCGGCTCGAAGTCCGGATCGCCCTCGGCCAGGAGCTCGTCGTAGGCGAGATCGCCGAGCCGCGCGCCCGGCACCTCGAACTCGGCATCGGGCACGTCGACCACGAGCGGACGCCGCCCGGCGCGCCCGAGCGCCTCCCTGATGACCCCCGAAAACTCGGGGTCGGTCAGCAGCACCTTCGCCTCGCCGTGGTCGAGGATGTAGGCGATCGTCTCGGCCTCGAGGCGGACGTTCAGAGCGTTGATCACCGCGCCCGCCATCGGAATGCCAAAGTGCGCATCGAGCATCGCGGGGACGTTCGGCAGCATCAGCGCCACGGTGTCGCCCGGCCCAACGCCCCGCCCAGCAAGCGCCGAGGCGAGCCGGCGCGCGCGGCGGCGGAGCTCCGCATAATCGGCCCGCCAGCCGCCGTGAATCACGGCGGTCCGCGCGGGGAACACGTCGGCCGCGCGCTCGAGGAAGCTGATCGGCGTGAGCGGCGCATAGTTGGCCGGGTTCTTGTCGAGCTGCTGCTGGTAGGGGCTGCTCACGGGATGCTCAGCGAACCGCAAGGCGCTCGCCTCCGCTCAGGGTTGCCGTCCGCGGATCGACGTCCGCAGGCCCCGAGCTTAACCACCCTCTGCGCCGGCCGCCACCCCCCTGCGGCGCGCGCGCGCCGATCTCGAGGCAGGCTCAGCGATGGATCAATCCACCCCCGCGAAGCCACCTTGCGTGGCCTCGCGAGCCACCCGAACCGATAAGACGAGACCAAGAAAAGCGCATTTACGTTGCCCTACTGGCCCACCGACCTCGCTCATGATCCGCCCGCCGGCGCGCTCAGAGGCCGGGTCGTCTTGCCTGCTCCAAGAGAACGCGCAATCATTTTTTCGCCCATCGATTGCAGATCGGACAGTGACTGTCGCAAAAGTGGCGCATGATAATCTTGAGCTGGCGCATCTATTTCTTGAAATGCGTCACGCCGCCCAAGCTGAAACAAACCTGGAGGCGGATTGATTCCACGTTGAGATCGCGTGATTTGGCCCGAAACCTCCGGCAATCCGCCAATTTCGCCCACCCGCGCGCGAACCGGGCCCCGGGCCCCCGATTCCGGCCGATTCAAAAAACCATGCCTGATCAATATGTTACAAATGCGACAGTTTTGACGCATCCACTGTCGCATTGATGGCGCATTGATAGGTAGTCGCGCAGGCAAACTCGCTCCTAAGAACCGTCCCCCTTGACCGCCACCGGCGAGACTGCCAGAACCGACCAGAGTGGAGGAGTCTCTCGAGTGGATGAGGTCGAAACGGGCAGCGGCAATGTGTTTGCCGACCTCGGTCTGCCCGACGCCGAGGAGCACCTGCTGAAGGCGAAGCTGGTCAGCCGGATCGACGCCATCATCCGGAGGCGGAAACGACTCATACCGGACCCGCGAAGTCTTCATCTCCGCGGGGCGCGCCCGCCGCGCCGCCAACCCAGGCGCGCAGACCAAGCGCGAAAGTCGGACCTTTCCGCGCTTGGTAATCAGACCAAGGCGGCCGAGCTGCTGGGGCTGTCCCAGCCGGATGTCTCGCGCCTGCTCCGCGGCCATTTCCGGGACTTCTCGCTCGAGAGGCTGCTGCGGCTCCTGCTGGCCCTCGACCGCGACATCGAGATCGTCATCCGGCGCCGACCGCGCTCCCGGACCCGCAGCCGTGTGTCCGTCAGCGCCGCCTGAAGTCGATGGTCCCGATCCACCCTGGTCGCATCCTGAGGCGTGAGCTCGCGGCCCGCGGCATGTCGGCCAAAACCGGCTGGCGACCGCGTTTCCTCCCGATTTAGTTGGTCAGGGAAGCGAAGGTAGCGCGAGCCAACCTTGAAGGTATCCCGCGAGCAAGGTTGCGGCGATACCCGCCGTCGCAGCGATTAGCCACGAGACAACGGAGGGTGTGATCCGGGCGAGGAGCGTTTCCGGCTTCCTGCTGAGGTATATCGCGGCAAGCGGGAGATAGCGATTGTGCAGCCAGGTGACGGCGTAAGTCAGCGCCAGAACACCAATCATTAAAATTGCCCGGTCGCGAAGGTTCGCAAGGCTCGGCAGAAAGACGATAGCAGCCAAGAGCAGAACTTGATTGATGCCAAAGCCAAGTTGCTTGAAATTCGTCGTGTAGGCTCGCTCGAACTGTCTAAGATCGCGTTTCAGTCTCTCAAGTCTGCCGAGTACCCATGCTTCGCTGCTTCCTTGAGTTAAGCCCATCTTCAACACCGCGATTCGAAAAGGATCGGATTATCAGACGCTTACAGGGCGCGCAGGCGGCCTTAGCACTACGGTTGTGAGGACTCGGCGACGGTGTTGGGGGC